>JABMQV010000778.1 GCA_013203065.1 Desulfobacteraceae bacterium
GGATCCGACTCACTCAGGCCGGATAACTCCAGGGCGACCTCTTCGAGTCTCCTGGCCGCACCCGAGAGGCCCGCGACCTCCTCCCCTAGGGTGGAATGGTCTTCGTTTTTGCTGCAGAAATCATCCAGCTCGGACCTATAAGCCTTGAAAGGACCCCCATTATTGATCCTCATCTTTCTGCCCAGAAGATCCATGGACTGGATTCCATTTGTGCCCTCATAGATTGATGCAATTTTGACATCCCTCAGGAACTGTTCCACATGATATTCCCTGCAATATCCGTATCCCCCCAGGCACTGGATGGCTGTTTCGCAGACCCTGAAGCCCATGTCGGAGCAGTATGCCTTGATTATGGGGGTTATAAAGTCAAGCAGGTCGTGATAGTGTCTTTTTTTATCCCCATCCGGCAGTTCCAGTGCCAGATCAGACCAGTAGGCGCCGGTGTAGATCATGGACCTCATTCCATCCACCGTGGCCTTCATCCAAAGGAGCATTCGTCGCACGTCGGGATGGTCAATGATAGGGACGTAACCGGGTTTTCTGCCTGCGATGTCATGACCCTGGATACGTTCCTTGGCGTATGCAAGGGCGTTCTGATAGGCCAGACTGGCCAGGGTGGTTCCGCTGACACCGGTGTTGATCCGGGCCTGGTTCATCATCTGGAACATATGTGGCAGGCCCCTGTTCTCTTCCCCGCACAGATATCCGACACAATCATCATTATCTCCGAAATTGAGCGCACAGGTGGGAGAGGCATGCAACCCCAGCTTTTCCTCGACCGCCGTGCAGATGACATCGTTGGGTCCTCCAAGGGAGCCATCGGGCTTCACCTTTATTTTGGGAACAACAAAGAGAGAAATTCCCTTTACGCCTTCGGGGGCCCCTTCCATGCGGGCCAGGACCAGGTGGATGATATTTTCCGCCAGATCATGGTCTCCCGCCGAGATAAAGATCTTGTTTCCCTTTATCTTGAACCGGTCCCCATCGGGGATGGCAATCGTGCGTGTGGCGGCCAGATTGGAGCCGGCATTGGGTTCTGTGAGGCACATGGTTCCGGCCCACTGCCCCCTGTACATCTTTGGCACAAAGCGTTCCTTGAGTTCCTCTGTAGCAAAGCTCTCGATCAAGTGGGCTGCCCCGTGGGTAAGGCTTGGGGTAACATTGAACGACTGGGCAGCGCCATACATCTGATCATTGATGACAATCCTCATCATGTGCGGGAACCCTTGACCGCCATATCTCGTGCTGCGGGCAGCCGCGATCCAGCCATATTCGCCATACTGCTTGAAGGCTTCCTTGAACTCGGGGGGGCAACGGACCTGACCGTCTTCAAAGACCACGCCCTGCTTTTCTCCAATTTCCTGAAGGGGTTCCACCACGCCCTTGGCAAACTTGATGGCCTCGGTGACCAGCATATCCAAGGTCTCCTCGTCAAGCTCCCGGTAGCGCTCAAGTTTGCACAGACTGCCGTAGTTGAGCTGTTCCCTTAAAATAAAGAAGATATCTTTTTCGTTTACCTTGAAATGTCCCATGGTTCTACCTTTCGAAGTTATTCCAAATCTCTGAAGTCACTGGGGACGTGGATTCTTGGGCGGTTGGCCTTTTTTAACCCCAGGGCGTCATCGGCGATCAAGAGTCGCATGATGTTGGCGGTTCCCTCTCCCACCTGGTAGAGCTTTGAGTCCCGGTAGTATTTTTCAACGGGCATCTCAAGGGAGTATCCCATCCCGCCGTGGACCTCCATGGCCATTCCCGCGGCCTTTACCACGGCCTCGCCGGCAAAGTACTTGGCTATGGCAATCTCCCGGGTGAAAGGGCGGTCCTGGTCGTTTAGCCACGCCCCCCGGCGAACCAGGAGTCGCGCGGCTTCCACCAGGGATACCATCTCGGCAATGACGCCCTTTACCAGCTGGTATTCCCCGATAAGCTTTCCGAACTGGACCCTCTCATTGGCATATTTGACCGAGGCATCCAGACAGGCCTGTGCCAACCCCACAGCACCGCTCGCAACACTGATGCGGCCCCGGTCAAGAGCCGTCATGGCAACCACAAAGCCTTTCCCCCATTCCCCCAGGAGGTTTTCCTTGGGTGCCTTTACGTCTTCGATGTGAATCTCGGCAATGGGGGATGATTTGTCACCCAGTTTCGGTGTGTCACGCGTGGTCCACCCAGTCTGATCGGTTTCTACCACGACAGCGCATAGACCCCGATGCTTGAGGCTCCTGTCGTGTGTGCCGTATACCACTGCGATATCCGCAACGGTCCCATTGGAGATCCAGGTCTTGGCACCATTGATAAGAAAATGATCGCCCCGATCCTCTATGCGTGTCTCGATGGATGCTATGTCAGAGCCGGCATTGGGCTCTGAAAAACAGGTGCATCCTATCTTCTCACCACAGACAAGTTTCTGCACATATTTTTCTCTTGCCTCGTCGATGGCCCATTCCATAATGGTATACGGGACAGTCATGGCCTGCAGGTTGAACAGGGGGCGGAGACCCGAATCCACCCTGGATATTTCCTCGCAAACCACCGAGTGGGCAAGGAAACCCGAGTCGGATCCCCCATATCTCGGAGGAAAGGCACAGCCAAAAAGCCCAAGTCCCCCCATCTTGGTTACCAGGTCCCGGTCGAACCCTTCTTCATTAACCCTTGACAGGATTTCCCGCTGGGCAAACTTCCGTGCCATATCCTGAATGGCAAGCACTTCTTCGTTTAGATCAAAATCCATCCCATCCCCCCTATTTTCTACCAAAACCCATGCGCAGACCCCCGTCCAGTCTGATATGTTCGCCATTTAGGTAAGTGTTTTCAACGATATGACAGGCAAGGGAGGCAAACTCCGAGGGTTCACCCAGACGGGGAGGGAAGGGCACCTGAAGGGCCAGCCGTTCCCTTATCTTTTCCGGGAGCTGGGCCAGCAAGGGTGTGTCCATGATCCCGGGAAGGATGGTCATTGTCCGGATTCCATTATTGGCAAATTCCCTTGCAAGGGTCAGGGTCAAGGAGACGATTCCCCCCTTGGATGACGAATAGGCCGCCTGCCCCACCTGACCGTCTTGGGCGGCTACGGATGCTGTGTTGATATATACGCCTCTTTCTCCCTTTTCGTCGGGATTGTTTTCCATCAAGGTTGAGGCTGTGGCACGGATAACATTAAAGGTCCCGATTAAGTTGATCTGGATGGTACGGTTGAACGCCTCCAGAGGCATGACCCCGTCCCTACCCACTACCTTAATATCGCCTCCAACGCCGGCGCAGTTGAGAACTATCTGAAAGGCCCCGAACGCTTCTTTCACCTTATCAACAATCCCCTCCACCTCCTTTTCGTTGGAGACATCCCCCGGACAGAAAACCGCAGCATCACCCAGTTCCGCAACCAGCTTTTCGCCCCTTTCCCGATCCAGGTCTATAAGGGCCACCCGGCCCCCCTTTGCTACCAAAGCCCGTGCCGTGGCCTCACCCAGGCCGGACGCCCCACCTGTGATAATCGCTGCACTATTTCCTATATCCATGATTTCTTTCTCCTTTCAGAACACTATTTTTTCCGGCTACCGTCCGGATTGTAATCATACCATCCCTTTCCCGTCTTTCGGCCCAAATGACCTGCCAGGACCTTACGCCGCATGATGGAGGGGGGGTAAAATCGGAGGTCCTTTTCCTCTTCATAGACGTTGGTGTAGGCCATGAGGGATACCTCCAGGCCCACAAGATCCCCTGTCTCAAAGGGCCCCATTTTTCGTCCAAAGGCCAGCCTCATCCCTTTGTCAATGTCCTCCGGGGTTGCTACCCCCTGCTCCACAAGACGCATGGCCTCCATATTTGAGACCATATTGATCCGGTTCAGGATAAAACCGGCAATATCCCTCTTCACCATGATCGGTTCCTTGCCGATAAATCGGACGAAATCGGCTCCGTATTGAAAGGTCTCATCACTGGTGGAGATGCCTCGGATGACCTCCACCGCTGCCATCATCGGCACAGGGTTGAAGAAATGGAGTCCTACAAAGTTTTCGGGGCGGCTCACTGCCGAGGCGATCTCTGTGATAGGTATGGCCGAAGTGTTGGAGGCCATGATGGTTTTGTCTCCCGCCACAGAATCGAGTTTTTTGAATACCTCGTGCTTTACCGCCAGTTTTTCGAAGACTGCCTCAATGATCAGATCCGCATCAGCAGCCGCTTCGTAATCAGAGGACGTCTGGATGCGGCCCATGACCGTATCAACGTCTTCAGAAATCTTACCCTTCTCTGAAAATTTCGATACCGACCACGCAATGTTTTTGAGGGCCTTGTCCAGCAAATCCCGGGACATGTCAGACATGACGACTGAAATCCCCGTTTGTGCGCAGACCTGGGCGATTCCATTTCCCATTGTCCCTGCGCCTACCACAAAGACTTTGTTGATATCCATCCTTTCGCTCCTTTCCATGGATTTTCCATAAGATCATATTCCCTTTTTCTGGTAAATTCTGAAAAAGTTCGTGGACCGTGGGGCGTAGCGGAAGTGAGAAGTAAATTCACTTTGAGAGAGCGCCTGAGAGAAACACCCGAACCCCACTGCAGAAATCCTATTATTTCTCACGAATTTATTGAGAAATTACCAATTTTCTATACCACCTGTTCAAGAATACGGCAATCTTCAACATATGAGCCAGGGGATCATACATCGTAATTCCTCGCAGGTAGGGGACTATAGAGGTGCTTCCAATGTCATGATATAGTGCTTAAGATAATGTTTTTGGTATTTGGATACTATATGTTTTGGCTTTTCAGGCGCTTTTCAATCGACCCCGGTTGGATAGGTTCCTCATTCAACAGGGCAGGCAATCGCCAATAGTCAATCTTCAATCCTATAGAACCGTGCTGCCCGGCTATTTTCCCTTAAAATGGGGTTTTCTCTTTTCGAGGAAGGCGGTTACACCTTCGTTTTTGTCCTGGGTTCCGCAGACTTCTGAAAAGGCCTGATTTTCAATTTCGAGCCCCTGTTCCAGCGTCAGCGAGAGCCCTCTTGAGGAGGCTTTTTTGGCTGCCCTCACGGCCAGTGGCCCCTTGCTGTTGATCTTGCCTGCCAGCTCGAATGCCGCGTCCCTCAAAGAGGCCAGGGGAACAACCTGTTGGATCAAACCGATCTTCAGCGCCTTTTCAGCCGAAATGGCCTCGCCCGTGAACAGAAGTCGGTTCGCCCATCCCAAAGGTATGGCACGGGGGAGCCGCTGGGTCCCTCCGGCTCCCGGAATCAGCCCCAAATTTACTTCCGGTACGCCCAGCTTGACATGATCAGCAGCGATTCTGATGTCGCATACCAGGGCCAGCTCCAATCCGCCTCCCAGGCACAGACCATTGATGGCAGCGATCACCGGCTTTTCAAAACAGTCCAGTTGGCTGAAAAACTTGCGTGTATCCTGTACCCGCTTGAGACCGCTTTCTTGATCAAGTTCCAAAAGACCCGGTATGTTGGCCCCTGCCATAAAGAACTTCTCACCGGCCCCGGTGACGATGAGGGTCCATACGTCGTCGTCCTTCGAAATCTGAGAGAGTTTTTCCGAAAACTCGTCTCTCAATTCAGGGGTTAAGGTGTTTGCAGGGGGGTTGTTTATGGTAATAAAGGCCACTTGTTGAAGAATTTCTATCTGGATTTTTTCTGTTCCCATAGCCCGCTCTCCTTACCCGTTTTGAAGTGTAAGAAATGGAAATATTACCTTGACATCTAATTGATAATTTAATTAATTTGTTAATTAAATTTTATCTCGTAATAAATTTACTCCCACACCGGTCATGTTGTCAACGCCAAAGCATTCAACCACTGTAGTCGAAGTTCAACCGTCTATTTTTTTGACAGGATCAACAGGACGGGCTGGATTGTTTTATCCTGTCAATACAGACCACTGATCACTAATTTTTTTCGGGAGGAGATGCCATGGACTTCAAGTATATCTTATTTGAGATAAAGGATCACATCGCAAAGGTCATATTGAACATACCCGAAAAATTGAACGCCCTCAACCTGGAGGTACGCGCGGAACTCCTGGAGGCCTTTGGACTGGTGCGCGGTGATGACTCGATTAAGGTGGTTGTTATCACTGGAATGGGGAAGGCCTTTTGCGCCGGGGGCGATGTTTCGACAATGGAAGGAATCACACCGGTGGCGGGGAGGCTGCGGCTCAAGAGTGGCCAGAGGTTGGTCAAGACCATGGTGGAATTGGAAAAACCGATCATCGGGGCCATAAACGGCATCACTGCGGGGGCCGGGGTAAGCATTGCCCTTGCGTGCGATATTCTCATAGCGTCCGAGGAAGCCAGGTTTGTTCTGCCTTTTACCAAATTGGGGCTGGTGCCTGACTGGGGGCAGTTTTATTTCTTGCCGCTTCGGGTGGGAATTGCCCGTGCCAAGGAACTTATGTTTACGGGAGATATGATAAACGCCGCCGAGGCCGAACGTATGGGTCTCGTCAACAGGATTGTTCTGGGAAGAAAAGTGGTAGAGGAAGCCATGGCTTTTGCAGAGCGGTTGGCAAAAGGGCCGAGTCAGTCCTATGCAATGATCAAGGCAGCCCTGAATCGGTGGCCGGCAAGCCTTGAGTCATTCTTGGAACTGGAATCCAGCATGCAGGCCGTAGCCTTCAGCAGTAATGATTTTGACGAGGGGCGGAAGGCATTCCTTGAAAAGAGAAAACCCGAATTTAGCGGAACCTGAACCTGATCCCGACGTAATAGTTCACCGGGGGGAATAGGTGAACTGGTACGTTTATGGCAAAAAAGGGTGCTGACTTGAAAAAGAAAAAAGAACCACTGGAATCCCCTGTGGATGTGGCCTTCAGGAAGATAAAGGAGATGATGTATCACCATGAAATAGTGCCCGGGCAGAAGCTCCTTTATCAGGAACTGGCCCAAAAGCTTAATATGAGTGTCACTCCGATTGTTCAGGCACTGAATAGATTGCAGCTCCTCAACATTGTCCACTCAGAGCGTAATAAGGGGTTTTATGTTGGAGAGGCTGACCCGGTGGAGGCCAAGGAGTTGTTTATTGCCCGGGAGGCGTTAGAGACCTATGTTGTTCCTGCCGTGATAGAAAATCTCACCGACAAAAGGATCAGTGCCATTGAAAGGGCCATGAAAGAACACACCAGGGGAGTTTCGGTTCCTCAATACAGACGAATTCTCATGATCAAGGACACCAATTTCCATCTCAAGATTATCGAGTGCGCGGAAAACAAGGTGGTTTATAATATGTGCAAATTGCTGCTTGAACAGATCTATCTGAAATACAGACCCGAATATATGAGAGAGCCCAGACTGGCAAAGGCGGCGGAGGAGCACGAAACCATAATGGAATCCTTGAAAAAAAGAGATGTGAGAAAAACCAAACGCCTGGTCAAGCAGCATATTAAGAGAGGCAGGGAACACGTGGTAAGCAGCCTGCTGGAAGACAAGACCATTGAGTTTTAAGAGATAAAGGATGGTTTGTCATGTCAGACACTTACAAGAAAATTCAGGATGAGAAAAGGCGGTGGTCTGAAACCGTTATGAACAAGCGGCCATTCAGTCGTCATTTGACTGACTGGGGTGATCCCGTCGAGGTGTTGTATACCCCGGACGACATTGGGGACGGGGACTATGTTGGAAATTCCGGGTTTCCCGGTGAATATCCATTTGTACGGGGGATTCATCCCAATATGTATCTGGGCCGGCCCTGGACCATGCGGCAGTATTCCGGATTCGGTACGGCAGAGGAGACCAACAAGCGATTCAAGTATCTGTTGGAACAGGGGCAGACCGGCCTTTCGGTGGCCTTTGATCTTCCCACCCAGATCGGATATGACTCGGACCATCCCATGAGCGAAGGGGAAGTGAGTAAGGTCGGCGTACCGGTCGATTCTCTTGAGGATATGGAGCGGATCTTTCAGGATTTACCTCTGGATAAACTGTCGACCTCCATGACCATTAATGCTCCCGCGGCCATCTTGTTGGCCATGTATATCGTGGTTGCCGAAAAACAGGGGATTTCATCTGAGAAGCTCAGGGGGACCATACAGAACGATATCCTCAAAGAGTATACGGTCAGGGGGACCTATATCTTCCCTCCCCAGCCTTCCATCAGGCTCATCACAGACGTCTTCGAATTTTGCAGCAAACACGTGCCCCTGTGGAATACCATAAATGTGGCCGGTTACCATATGCGTGAGGCGGGCTGCTCGGCCGTGCAGGAAATTGCCTTTAGCTTTTCCAATGCCATCGCCTATATTGAGGCAGGGCTTCAAGCCGGCCTCGACATTGACAGCTTTGCGCCGAGGATAAGTTGGATCTTCAATACCCACAACAAGATCTTCGAGGAAGTGGCCAAATACCGCGCCGCCAGAAAGGTGTGGTCAGAGATTCTCCGTTACAGGTTTGGGGCCAAGGACCCACGATCCTGGATGCTTCGTTTTCATACCCAGACATCAGGGGTGAGCCTGACGGCCCAGCAACCCGAGAACAATATGGTACGGGTGGCCTACCAGACTCTGGCCGCGGTCTTGGGAGGGGCACAATCGATCGCTGCCTGTTCCTTTGATGAGGCCCTGGCGTTGCCCACGGAAAAATCGGTCAGACTCAGCCTCCGGACACAGCAGATACTCCTGCATGAAGCCGGGGTAACGGACACCGTGGACCCCTTGGGGGGATCTTACTACATAGAATCTCTGACTCGGAAGATGATTGGAGAGATCAAGGAATTGATCTCCAAGATCGATGAGCTGGGCGGGGCGGTAGCAGCCATCGAAAAGGGATATATACAAAAGGAGATCGAGATCAGGGCATATTCCTTTCAGAAGGAGATTGAAAAGAAAGAGAGGATAGTGGTTGGCGTGAATGATTACAAGATCAAGGAAGATCTGAGCTTTGCCATATTTAGACCTGACCCGGCCCATGCACGCAGCCAAATATCGAATCTTCAGAGGTTGAAGGAGACCAGGGATCAGACCGGTGTCCGGTCTTCCCTGGACGATTTGCGAGAGGCCGCCGGGGGGGAGGATAACCTCATGCCATTTTTTGTGGAAGCAGTTAAGTCCTATGCCACACTGGGAGAGATCTGCGGTGTGCTCAGGGAGGAGTTTGGGGAATATCAGCAGGTTGAAACGCTTGGGAAGAGATAAGAAGGAGGAGATTATATGACGACGGTGGGAATAAGTTTATGCGGTGGCTACATCCCTTACCTCAGGCTGGATCGAGGGGTCATCGCCCAAATATGGGGAAGGCATTCCATAGGCGGGGAGAGGAGTGTGGCCAACAATGACGAAGACAGTATCACCATGGCCGTTGAGGCGTCAAGAAATTGCGTGGTGGGCCAAGGTGTTGAAGAGGTGGATGGACTCTTTTTTGCCACCACGACGGCTCCCTATAAGGAAAAGATGAACGCCTCGTTGATTGCGACGGCGGTGGATTTAAAGAGGGAGATAACAACGGCTGATTTTGCCCATTCACTCAGGGCGGGGACAGGGGCCCTAAAGGCCGCCTTTGACGCGGTGAAGAGTGGTTCCATGGGCAACGTGCTGGTAGCGGCCTCTGATTGCCGTATCGGTTATCCAAGGTCAGACCAGGAACAGGCCTTTGGCGATGGTGCCGCCGCCGTTATGGCGAGTTCAGAAAACCTGCTGGCCACCTTTGAAGGGAGCTATTCCATCTGTAACGAAATGATGGATGTTTGGAGAAACCCTGAGGATACCTTTGTCAGGACCTGGGAGGGGCGCTTTATCCTGGGCGAGGGTTACATCAATCACATGAAAGAGGTGGTTTCAGGCCTTTTCGGGAAATACGGCCTTGAGCCGAAAGACATATCAAAGGCCATCCTGCCCGCCCCCGACGTCCGGACTCACGGCAGCCTGGTAAAACAATTGGGATTTCAAATGGAGACACAGGTGCAGAATCCCTTGCTGTCGATCGTTGGACATTGCGGTTCCGCGCATGCACTGCTGATGCTGGTGGAGGCCATTGAAGAGGCGAGTCCAGGGGATATGCTCCTTTTGGCCAACTATGCCGATGGTGCCGACGCAATGCTTTTCAGGGTCACCGAGGCGATCAAAAGGGAGAGGAACCAGCGCAGTGTGAAGGATTACATTGAAGAAAAGTCTCTTCTTGCCTCCTATGTCCGGTTCTTGAGTTTTAAAGGGTTGGTGGAATCGGTCCCCGGAGAGCCGTTTCGTCTGATGCCGTCTGCAACGGCAAGCTGGCGGGATCGCAGGGGTATACTCAGGTGTCACGGAAGTAAGTGCACCGAGTGTGGTAAGGTTACTTTTCCGGTACAACGTATCTGTTATCATTGCGATTCAAAAGATACGTTTGAAGAAGTCCCCATATCCTATATGAAGGGAGAGGTCTTCACCTTTACCCTGGATAACCTGGCTGGCAGGAGCGATGATCCGGTCGTGGTTCAAACGGTCGCAGACTTTGGTGAAGAAAAAGTCCGTTTTTATGGCATGATGACCGACTGTGACCCGTCTGAGGTGGAGGTGGGGACGTCTGTCAGCCTCACATTCAGGAGGATCTATGATGGTGTCGGGATGCACAACTACTTCTGGAAATGTAGACCAGTGAGAAGGGGGGGCAATACATAATGGGCAGCATAAAAGACGAAGTCGCCATTATCGGGATGGGATGCACCAAGTTTGGTGAACGTTGGGATATGGGAGCGGAAGATCTGGCCATCGAGGCCGCCTATGAGGCCTTTGAAGACGCCGGGATCGAAAAAAAGGAGATCGAGGCGTGTTGGTTTTCAACGGTCATGGCCCCGTTAATCGGGGTGTCGGGAACCGTGGCAATGGATTCCCTGAAGCTTGGAAATATTCCTGTCATTCGAAATGAGAACTGGTGTGCGTCCGGTCACATTGCCCTTCTTGAGGCCTGTATGGCCGTCGCCAGCGGGGCATACGACGTTGTTATGGCCCTCGGTGTGGAGAAGCTGAAAGACACCGGATTCCCCGGTCTGGGAACGGGAAGGGGGATGCATCCGGTCTATGAGGCCAGGAGGACATCACCGGGATCTTTCGGGTTGATAGCCCAGCGTTATTTCAAGACCTACGGATTGAGTATGGAGGAGGGCAGGGAGACGCTGGCCAAGATAGAGGTCAAGAATCATGACAACGGGAGCCTTTGCCCCAAGGCCCATTTTCGCAACAAAATCACCGTGGAAAAGGTTTTGAAAGCACCGGTTATTGCCTGGCCTTTGGGCCTTTTTGATTGTTGCGGCAACAGCGATGGTGCTGCCTGCGCCATCATCACGACGGCTGAAAAGGCAAGAAGTTTTCGACAGGACCCCATTTTCCTCAAAGGGTTTGGCATTTCCGCAGACGCCATGATGCCCCATTTCAGACCGGAATTCAGCTGGACCAGCTTTGAGTCCCTCAAGACATCCTCCCATAAGGCCTATGAAATGGCCGGGATCAAGAATCCCCGTGAAGAGTTGGATGTGGCAGAGGTCCACGACTGTTTTTCCATCACAGAGCTTCTGATCTATGAAGATTTTGGGTTCAGCCCCAGGGGGAAGGCAAAAGAGGATGTTGACGCGGGTTTTTTCACCCGTGAAGGAGGTCTTCCCGTAAACATTGACGGCGGTCTGAAATGCTTTGGTCACCCCATCGGCGCCAGCGGCCTGAGGATGACTTACGAGGTTTACAAGCAGCTACAGGGGAAGGCGGATTTGCCGGAGCGACAGATCAAGGACCCGAGGCTTGGCCTTTCCCACACCTTCGGGGGTCCGCCCCAGATCAGTGCGGTTGCCATTTTTGGGAATGAGATGGGATAAGGTAAGATTGCGGATTGCAGATTGCAGATTGGGGATTTCGGGGTTTGAAAAGATGTGAAAACAATGCGTGCTTGCCGTGAAGGCCAGATAACTGAGCGAAGGAATAGTATGAGATGACTGATTATGTAGAGAAGTATGATCCGGAAAGGATTGGCATCCCTGCCAATGCCAGGAGGACACCTGATCGAGCTGCCCTTATTATGGATGATCAGGTTGTTACCTTTGAGGAACTTGAAAGCAAGACCAATGCACTTGCCAATGCCTTTTTGGGACTCGGGATAGAGCCCGGGGATCGCATTTCCATCCTGTTGCACAATAGCCCCGAGATCTTAGAGGCATGGAGCGCCGCAGGAAAGATTTCAGTCACCCCCATCGCCCTCAATTATCGTTTCAAAGAGGACGAGCTGGCCTATATCATCAATGATTCGGAATCAAAGGTCTTGATCTACGGACATGAGTTTGATCAGGTCGTAAATGCCACAAGGGCCAAGCTGACGGTTCCTCCCCTTGTATATATCTGCCTCGGGGGATCACGGGTTCCGGGTGTGCTGGATCTGGATGAGATTATAAGAGGGGCCCCTGATACACCCCCCCAGGTAAAGTCGGACGCAAGCGGGGTGGCCTCCTCACTGATCTATACCTCCGGTACCACAGGGAGGCCAAAGGGTGTCTTTAGAAAAAGCAGGAACCGGCTCAACAGCTTGCTGGCATATGCCCATCTCTTTGAAACCACCCATGATGATACCCACTTCGTTGCCGGGCCCCTTTATCATTCAGCCCCCTATGCCTGGGCCGTGTTTTCATTGATCCTGGGAAATACAGTCGTCATCATGCCCCGTTTTGATGCCGAGGAATACCTTCGGTTGATCCAGGAATATAAGGTAACAACAAACTGGGCGGTTCCGACTATGCTCAACCGCATTTTGAATTTGCCCCCCGAGGTCAGGGAAAGGTATGACATTTCCTCATTAAGGGTCATGACCGTTGGCGGGGAGTCTTTCCCCTTTCCCCTGGTAAAAAAGGCAGTGGAATATTTTGGAGAGGGGAAGATATTTGAATTCTTCGGGGCAACGGAGACGAGCTGTGTTACCTATATGAGACCGGAGGATCAACTCAGAAAGCCCGGGAGTTGCGGGGTACCGGCCATAGGGTGTGACATCAAATTGCTTGATGAGAACAGGAACGAAGTCCCCGTGGGAGAACCGGGGATCATGTATGTAAAACATGAGTTCCTCCTGGATGGGTATTACAGGAATCCTGAGGCAACAGCGGAAAACTACCACAATGGCTATTTTACCGTTGGGGACATGGGAAGGGTGGACGAAGAGGGATACTACTACATCGTGGATCGTGCCGTGGACATGATCATCTCGGGCGGGGTAAATATCTATCCTGCGGAGATCGAAGAGGTATTGTATGGCCATCCCGACCTCTTCGACGCCTCGATCATCGGCGTCCCGGATCCGGACTGGGGCGAAAAGATTGTGGCCTATGCAGTGAAAAAGAAAAATGCCCGTATCCCCGAACAGGACGTCATAGATTATGTGGGGCAGCGGCTTGCCTCATACAAAAAGCCAAAAGAGGTTATTTTTCTGAGTGAGATCCCTTACTCGCCTTCGGGCAAACAGCTAAAACGTGTCTTACGAGAAGAATATCCCAACAGGCAGAAATGAGATCGGGTAAGAGACTCCATTAGACCCAATCATTTTTTTGAAATCTATCTTAGGGCCTGCGCAGGCCCTTAATGAGGGCGTAGCCGTTCACGGGTTCAAAGGTTCAGAGGTTCAGGCCTGCCCGCCCGCCTCGCCCGTCCGCCTCGATCTGCCTTGGCTGGAGGGCGGGCCTGAGCAAGAGCGATGGCGGGCAGGCCTGAACCTGTGAACGATTAGAAAGGTCGAAATGTCAGAAGACAAAAAACTCATGCCCCTGTCAGAGGCCATAGACCGGTACGTGTCAGACGGAGACGTCCTCTATCTGGGGGGATTCATCCAGCAGGAGCCGTTCGCAGCGGGCCATGAGATCATAAGACAGGGCAAAAAGGACCTGACGGTTTCCAAGTGTGCGGCTTTGATACTTGTGGATCAGCTGATAGGGGCAGGGGTGGTCAGCCGCCTGATTACGACCTTTACCTGGAATCCCCTGCCAACCACGGCACACTGTTTTGTGCGCGCCGTGACAAAACAGATCCCCCGTGAAGTGGAGATAGAGGAGTATTCCATCCTGGCCCTCAACCTGGCCTATTTTGCAGGGGCATTGGATCTGCCCTATGTGGCAACCAAGACCATCCTGGGTTCAGGGTTTGATGGGGAGCAAACCGATTCCGGGGTCAAGAACAGGCTGAGGTTTGAAACGTCTCCATTTACCGGTGAACGGGTCTGTCTTGTTCCCC
>JABMQV010000779.1 GCA_013203065.1 Desulfobacteraceae bacterium
CTGTTGATACGCGGCGAGGACGGCCTCCGCGCGAGGCCCGAGATTCAGGATGTTTTCATCGGCCAGATAGAAATGATAGTTGAGAACGGTTTGGTGGTGAAGGTATCTTACGCTCCCGGGCCGGAGTCCTTCCCTGGGCAACCGGGCGAGGACCTGGGGCTTTGGGCCCTTATCCTTGATACGTGAAGATACAACAGTGGCCAGTTCCCTGACCGCTTTTTCCGCGACGGCGCTTTCCGCCTCTGAATATAGGGAGATAAAGAAACGGCCTTTCCAAAACCTAAGCCAACCGGATCTGTAAAGACCCCCCTGCCCAACTTCCAGCAACTCCCCTTCCTGGTCATGGGTGAAGACCCCAAACGCATCCCCGGAAGATCCCATGTCAAAGATGTCCATCACGATGGCTGGGCCATCCGGATTGGCATATCGGCGGGAAAGGCACTTTCGCATATTGTATGCCTTGTAAAGTTCCCCGCCTCCGTCAATATACTCGAAAATCGTCTCGGGATCGAAAAGGCGGTCTTCGAGCTCTGCCCGCCAGCCCCCTATCTGACCTGGAAGCGTTGCCCGCAGACGTTCAATAGGATCCGCATAGGATTCTTGAACCATGAAAGGCGCCAAAAAACATATAAGGAATGCGTAAGGGAGAAGGCTGGGTGCCTTTCTCAGGACTGCTTCTTTCATGAAGCCCCTCTTGTCACAGCACCTAAGCCGCAGCAAACATGGCCATCAGCTTCTCTTTGCTAATCTTGATATAGTCCCTGTCTCTGGAAAAGATCTCAAGGGTAATTGTGGCGTCATAGTCGGCCTTTTTTAGGGATTTGACCGCCTTGGGAAAATCAACGGTCCCCGCGCCTATGGGGAGGTGGTTGTCCTCTTTGCCAAAATTGTCATTTGCATGGATATGGCCGATTCGATCATGAAATCTATCAATAAAATCAAAGAGCCTCTTCCCCCCTCTACTACCCATATGAGCATGCCCCGTATCCAGGGTCAGTTTGAGCGTGGGGAACCGCTCAAAGATCTTGACAAAGTCCTCCGGGTCGACCAGCGAATTGGACCGGGGGAACATATTCTCAACGCAGAGGGTTAGGTGAAGCTTCTCTGCCTTTTCCACGATGGCATCAAGGCTCATGAGGGCATGTTGTCTGACCTCATCCATCACAAAGACGCCTAATCCCATAGTGAAGCTGGGATGAAGCACAACCTTGAGCGGATTCAACTCGGCCGCGAGTTCGAGGGATTTTATCACTTCATTGAGGGAGGCCTCTCTCAGGCTTTCCGTAAGATCGGCCGTGGATAGAAAAGTGGGAAGATGGCAGACAAGCCCCATCTTTGAGCGATCCAGGGCCTCTAACAGTCCCTTTTTCTGCCGACGAACCGTCTCATAGTGCGCCCTGGGAGGATCCATGGCCAGTTCCAGGTAGTCAAACCCCAACCCTGAAATGGTCTCCAGTTCTTTCAGCACCGGTCTTACGGGAAAATTCATTGCGCCGTATAACATACGAATTACCGCCTCATTAGAGTCTTACCTATCGAGTCTGGTTTTCCATCTTCCACAATGAATAATTCATTTATAATTCAAGGTATTGCACCAAACTCCATTATTTCAGTAGGACCTCCCTCACACTTCTAATTTTATTCACCTTAACTGATGTTAGTGATGGTAGTCAATCCTGAACCGCTACTGCCGTAAACGATAGGATCATGCTCCTGGACCAATACCATAGGATAATGGTTTTTACCGGACAACTAATACCTTGAGAAGCCCTCTTGAAAATGTTAAGAGAACATGGAAACCTTGCTGAGAGTAATTGATGGTGATTGAACAGGCAAAAGAGGTCCTAAAAATAGAGGCCCAGGGCATCCTGAACCTTGTTGAAAAGGTTGGCCCGGAATTCGAAAAGAGCGTTGAGATTATCCTGGGCGCCAAGGGGAGGGTCATACTTACGGGCATGGGAAAATCCGGCCTGATAGCCAGAAAGATAGCCGCCACCCTCAACAGCACCGGGACTCCCTCCCTTTTCCTGCATCCTGCGGAGGCCATCCATGGTGACCTTGGAACGGTGACCCGGGACGATATCGTCGTTGCCATATCCAATGCAGGTTACACCGCCGAGATCAACACCATACTACCGATTCTCAAGGACATGGGGGCCAAGCTCATAGCCTTTGCGGGAGACCCTGAGTCTCCCATAGCCAAGGGGTGTGATATTGTCATCGATGTGGGTGTTGACAGGGAGGCCTGCCCCATGGGATTGGCGCCAACGGCCAGCACCACTGCAGCACTCGCCATGGGTGACGCACTCGCGGTGGCCCTCATCAGTCGTCGACGGTTTAGCCAAGACGATTTCAAGAGATTCCACCCCGGAGGGAACCTGGGAGAGCGACTCAGCATCAAGGCGAGAGAGGTCATGTTGACCGGCGACCGTATCCCCGTGGTCCCTCTCGGTTCGAAGGTCCAGGAGGCGATTAGGGAAATCAATACGAAAAAGATAGGGGCCACCCTGGTGGTTGGCGATGATCAGAGGCTTGAGGGAATCATCAGTGATGGTGACCTGAGAAGGGCACTCCTAGAACACGAAAATATCCATTCAAAAAGGGTTGAGGAAATCATGTCATCATCCCCCAAGACCGTCGGCGAAAATCAGACAATGGCCGAGGCCTTGGGGCTTATGGAATTATACGCAATTACCCACCTTGTTATTGTGGATGGGCAAACTCGGGTAAAGGGCATCCTTCATCTACACGATCTCCTGGGGAGAGAGGAATTCAGACTAAATGGCGGACCCAATAGCACCACGGGGGCTTATCGCTGACCTTATCACCCCTCTTGGGAGTGGTGGGGCCATTGATGGGCCGGGACTGGAAAGATTATTGAACCGGGTCAGCCCGTATGTTGAAGCGGTATTCCTGGCAGGCCCCCATGGCGGTGAGGGGAAAGGCCTGACACCCGACCAACGATCAGAACTTGTTGAAAAGGCCAGTGTGGTGATCCAGGGCCGGATTCCTCTCCTGATCTGGGTTACAGGGGATACTGAAGAGTCTACAAGAGATAACATCCTCGTATTCAAAAAGTGCCTTGATAGGATGGGGTACACTGGCCTGGTCCTGTGGGTGGATACCCCGCTTTTTTATCATAGCAACCGAGGGCTTCAGGCCTATTACCGGGACCTGACCCGGATGCTCGAAGAACCGGTTGTTCTCCATAATGCCCCGGGATTCATACAAGGCCTGGGGAAGCCTCTTAAGAGAAGCAATATTCGAACAGGCATATTAAAAGAACTGGCGGTCCTCAAAGATATCGTCGGCCTGATATTTTCGGGCACCCTTGATAGGGCTCACAATTACAGCAAGGCATCCCGCGGCAGGGCCCATTTCAGGATATATGACGGCGACGAGACCCAGTTCCTGGAGCACCCAAGCATGAGCGGGTTGGTTTCTGTGGGGTCCAATCTGGCACCAAGGGCCTGGCAAAAAATAACTCTGTCCTCCCTCCAACTAACCGGTCGCCAAAAACATTACCCGGACCACCTGCACCAGGTCTTGGAACTGGGTCAGTACCTCCGCGATCTAAAGGGGGTCTACCAACAAATGCCCGTGGCCCTCATAAAAGAGACTCTCTCTGATATGGGCATCATCGAGACACCTCTTTGTACGTTCCCCAGTGAAGATGTGAAGGAACAAAAGACGAGGCTCAAGGAATTGATGATCGGTTACGGGGATTATGAAGGAGATCTTCCCTGATTTCCAGACGTCAGCATTCCTCCGATGGCAGCGCATTCCAGGCCAAAGGGTAAATAGCCCGCATAACCGAGGATCGGCATTTCAAAGACCCGGAAACGGTCCACAAAAGGGACAGCATACTCCCATTTTGCCAGGCTGTAATAATTCCACATCTCCCAGAACAGACCGCAAAAAAGCGCGGCCAGTGCTGAGGAAATAACAAGGCGCCAGTCTCCTCGAACAATACCTCCCAGGGCATGAGGCTCTGCCATAAGGGCCTGAAGGGAGACAATAATAAGGAAAGGAGACACCCAGAGCAAGGGGAAGAGATAATCAGGCCATATACCGACTCCTCCCAGGCCGGCACCGGAGATCAGCAAGACAGCCCACGCCAGAATCTTGGGCCGGGAAGGTCTGAGGGTCAAGAAATCCCCAAAACCTTTTTCAAGCCATGAAAACCCAACCATCCAGTCACGGGTACCCAGGACTGCCGGGAGCACCGTGGAAAAGGAAAGGGTGGAGTGGCAAAAATACTCCCAGGGGCTGTAATCAGCTACAATATAGTGCCAGTTTTGGACAAACCGGTTTAGATATTCAAAAAACCACCAGAACGCCGCACTAACCGGAAAGAGAAGGAGAAAAAACCCGGGCCGGTCGATCATCATGCAGCGCCCATCGCGCTTATATGTCAGGGCATTGATGACAACGATGTAGGAGAGCCAGAGAGGCGTAAAGGTGTGTGGTTGAAAGGTCGCGAACCAAGAGAAGCGTGTCCATGCCAGGGCCCATGTTATCAGCCCGGTCAGAATCCCGGCCCATCCCCACCACGGAAAATAATGACTGCTTGAGGCCTTCACCTTCTGAAGCTTTCTGGTTCCCAACCCCCTCAGGAGAAGGGGTATAACCATGGCAAGGACCAGGAGAGTGTAGCCCGCAAACGCAGCCCAAGAGAATGATGCGTGATCCAGATATCGGGTTCTGGGGGGGAATTCCAGGTACCGTCCAACCGGGAGACCGGCCAGGAAAACCCCCA
>JABMQV010000008.1 GCA_013203065.1 Desulfobacteraceae bacterium
CAGAAACAGGATGAGTATGGTGATCATCCCCAAGTAGATCTGGATGTTCCATTAAAGGCGTTCCAAATACCCGATCCCCGCTGTCATGCAAGTCCTGGAATCGGCAATTGTTTCAAACCCGGCGTTAAAACAGATGGTCGTCTTTTGACGAAAGTCTGAACCGATTGCTGCATCGGGGTCAGCTGGGTACCCCGTGAATGACGTTGAGCCCCCGTTGGTCTATTGCCTTTGGCAGAGACCCGTGGGGGTTGTTGGATTACAGAAATTATTTCCTGTTTATGGAGGTTAGAAATGCCAAAGATGAAGACGAACCGTGGAGCGGCCAAGAGGTTTAAGACCACGGGCTCGGGTAAGATAGTCAGAAACAAGGCCTTTTCGAGTCATATTCTCACAAAGAAGAGCGCAAAGCGAAAAAGGAATCTCCGAAAATCGGGTGTGGTCGATTCTACCAACACAAAGCAGGTAGCCAGGCTTATTCCCTACCTCTAATAGTTTTTGCAACCTTCTCGTTTCAGGGGAGTTCTTGAATTGGTGGGGTTTGTAAAGTGGCAAGACTGAAACTGACACAAAAAGACATAAAAGAGGTTTTCAAATGCCAAGGGTAAAAAGAGGCCCAAAGGCCAGGAAGAGAAGAAAGAAGATTCTCAAAGCCGCCAAGGGTTACAGGGGTGGGCTGAGCAAGCAATTTAGGACGGCCAGCAATGCCGTGGACAGGGCCGGGATGTACGCCTACCGTGACCGAAAGACTAGAAAAAGGGATTTTCGCCGGCTCTGGATTGTGCGGATCAATGCCGCCGCCAGGGAAAATGGCCTGTCATACAGCAGGTTCATAAGTGGCCTGCTCAAGGCCGGGGTCAATCTGGACCGCAAGATACTTGCCGATATGGCTGTTCGAGATCCGGTGGCATTCTCACACCTGGCGACCATGGTCCGATACGACAGCTTCGATGCACAACCAGTGGAGCAATGAAAAAAGAACTCCTTGAGCTGGAAAAGAGGGCGCTTGAGGAGCTTGAGAGGGCCGGTGATGCCTCCGAGCTTGAAAAGTTCAGGGTCTCGTATCTCGGAAAAAAGGGCCTTGTCACCTCATTCATGAGACAGTTGGGCAGGGTGCCCCCCGAGCAACGACCCGAGTTGGGCAAGCTGGGCAATCGCATCAAGACCAACCTATCCAGACAGTTTGAAAAGGTAAGCAAGACTCTGGCCTCGAAAAAGGCCGAGGGAGCCACCCATCTGGATGTAACCCTGCCGGGCAGAGAACCCACCCACGGACATCTCCATCCCATCACGTCAACAACCAGAGAGGTCTGCCAGATCCTTTCCAGGATGGGGTTCAGGGTGGTGACTGGGCCTAATGTGGAACTGGACTATTATAATTTTGAGGCCCTCAACATACCCAAGGATCATCCTGCAAGGGACATGCAGGACACCTTTTACATTTCCGACAACGTGGTTCTGAGGACCCATACCTCTCCCATACAGGTGAGGGTCATGGAGACCCAAAGACCTCCCGTCAGCGTCATCGCTCCAGGAAAAGTCTACAGAAGGGATTCAGATGTCTCCCATACCCCCATGTTTCATCAAGTGGAGGGCCTCCTTGTGGACAAGGGGGTGAGTTTTGGTGATCTAAAGGGGACCTTGACAGGCTTTGTGCATCAGATGTTTGGCCGAGATACGGCGCTGCGGTTCAGGCCAAGCTTCTTTCCCTTTACCGAGCCCAGTGCAGAAGTGGATATCCGGTGTGTGATCTGCGGGGGGGCGGGGTGCCGGACCTGCTCTCATACCGGGTGGTTGGAAATATTGGGATCTGGAATGGTTGATCCCGAGGTGTATGGTTTTGTGGATTATGACCCGGAGGTATACTCCGGTTTTGCCTTTGGCATGGGAATTGAGAGAATCGCCATGCTAAAATATGGGATTGACGATATCCAGCTGTTCTTCAAAAATGACATGCGTTTCCTCAGGCAGTTTTAAGCCGTTGGTTGAGTTTTGACCATGAAAGTAAACCTGAACTGGCTAAAAGAATATGTAGATATTGAGATGCCACCAGATGACCTGGCCCAGCTCCTGACTATGGCCGGGTTGGAGGTAGAGGGACTTGAGGCCTTTGGGCAGTCCCTGGAGGATATCCTGGTGGCACGGATATTGACAGTGAGATCTCATCCCGGTGCGGACCGGCTGTATCTCTGCGATGTGGATACCGGGAATGATACGGTGCAAGTGGTATGCGGGGCGCCCAATATTGAAGAGGGAGCATTGGCCCCTTTTGCCCCCCCGGGGGTAAGGCTTCCGGATGGCACGGTCACGAAAGAGGATAAGATCAGGGGAGAGATCTCCAAAGGGATGCTCTTGGCAGAAGATGAAATGGGCCTGACCGACGATCACGAGGGCATCATGATCCTCCCTCCGGATCTGGTTCCCGGGGACTCACTTCCGGGCGTGTGCCCGCTATCCGATTGGGTCTTTGATGTGAGTCTTACACCCAACCGTCCGGATTGTGCATCGGTCGTCGGCATTGCAAGGGAGGTAGCGGCACTAACGGGCAAGGCGCTCAAGAGACCGGAGACAGAGGTAAAAGAGGATGGCCCTCCTATTGAACGACTCACAAGCGTGACACTTGATGACCCGGTTGGGTGCCCCCGGTATGCCGCTGGGATCATTCAGGATGTTGCGCTTGGCCCTTCTCCATTTTGGATGAGATATCGCCTCTATCTATGTGGAATAAGGAGTATAAACAACATTGTTGATGTCACAAACTATGTCCTGCTTGAATTGGGCCAACCCCTCCACGCCTTTGATTACAATCGGCTGCGGGAGAACAGGATAGTGGTGAGGCGGGCCCGGGAGGGAGAAACCTTTACGACCCTTGATGGGCAATCCCATTCCCTGAATGACGAAACACTTATGATCTGTGATGGCGAACGGCAAGTGGCAGTGGCCGGGATCATGGGGGGACTCAACTCGGAGATCTTTGCGGGGACAAGAGATGTCTTGGTGGAAAGCGCCTTTTTTGATCCTGTGACCATCCGAAGGGGTTCAAAGTGGCTGGGATTGTCCACAGAAGCCTCGTATCGATTTGAACGAGGGGTGGATATTGAAGGTGTCACAACCGCCCTTAAGCGGACCCTTTTACTCATATCACGACTGGCCGGAGGGAAGATCGTCAGAGGTCTTGTGGATAATTATCCAAAACCTTACAGTCGTCCTCTTATCGATCTGGGGGTAGATAAGACAAACCGGTTTCTGGGCACCCGCGCTTCAAAGGGTGAGATAAGCGGGTATCTGAGCGCCCTTGAAATGGAGGTGCATGATGCGGATTACAATGTTCTTCGGGTCAAGCCGCCATCCTTTCGAGTGGATATTACGCGGGAAGTTGATTTGATGGAAGAAGTGGCAAGGCTGATCGGCTTTGATAAGATCCCCGTCACTTATCCCAGCATCAGACCTTCCGACGAGGGTGAGGCCCCCGAAGTCACACTCCGTGACAAAACAGGGGAAATCATGGCAGGCTTGGGTTTTACCGAGATTATAACCTATAGTTTCATAACGCCTGATTCCGCTGATATGCTCAACGCTCATGAGAAAAGCCCCCTCAGATCATTTGTTGAGCTTTTGAATCCCCTGACCGTGGACCAGTCGGTCATGCGCACTTCTTTGATCCCGGGACTCCTCTCAACCGTCAAGACCAACGTCTTTCATAACGAAGAGGATCTGAAGATTTTTGAGTGGGGGAAGATATTTATACGGAAAGAGGGGGATCAACAGCCCTTTGAAAAAATATCACTGGCGGCGGTAATGACCGGCCGGTATAGCCACAAGGCGTGGTATGCGGGTGAGAGATATGTGGACTTCTACGATATCAAGGGTGCGCTCGAAGCCCTCCTGAAAGGGCTGGGTCTCAAGGATATTAGCTTCCAGAAGGGGGCGGGTACCCCTTGGTATGACACGGAATTTTCATCCACAATTTCCCTTTCAACTTCTGTCATTGGCCAGATGGGCCGCGTGTCTTCAGACGTATTGGAGGCATACGAGCTTGAGGGGCAAAATATCTACCTTTTTGAACTGGATAGCGGTCTTCTCCTGGAGAGGGTGAAGGGTGGAACCAAATTTGAGCCGTTTCCCAAATTCCCCGCTGTATACAGGGACATTTCAATCGTTGTGGGGAGAGACATCGAGAGTGCCAGGATAACCGAGATCATCAGGCGAGAAGGTGGCGGCCTGATTGAATCGGTCCATATCTTTGACCTTTACGAGGGAAAGAAGATGGATCCCTCTGAAAAGGCCATCGCGTTTAGAATCTGTTACCGATCGAAGCATGAAACCCTGGATGGCGTCGCGGTAAATCGCTTGCACGATTCCATAATCAATAGTATAAGGCAAGAAACGGGAGGGAGATTGAGAGAGGGATGAGACAATGGTCCAGATTCCGGATGATAAGAGGTATTTCCGCATAGGGGAAGCCAGCCGTATTATAGGGGTTGAACCCTATGTCCTGAGGTACTGGGAGAGCGAATTCCCCCAGGTCCGGCCGCAAAGGGCCGATTCCAAGCAGAGGACCTATCAGAAAAAGGATCTGGAAGTGATCCTTGAGATAAGAAGACTGCTATACGAGGAAAGAATGACCATTGAGGGTGCCAAGCAGCGCTTGAGACAGGAAAAGGCCGCAGAGGCCGTAAAAGGGAGTCCCTTTTTCGAAGAAATAAAGGATGAGCTGCGTGAGGTTGTGGAAATACTCTCATAGTCCCGACCTGGTTAAACCGGAAATTCGAAGCACTAACACCACAGCATTTCATGAGAAAGATCCTGGTCATTTCTTCCCTGTTTCTCCTTATCGCTGTCCTGTTTTTCAAAGAACATCATCAAAAGAGGCCCACCGACCCTCTC
>JABMQV010000099.1 GCA_013203065.1 Desulfobacteraceae bacterium
AAGCTCATAAGCCACCAAAAGATAAATGTCAAGTAATTTTAATTGCTTACTTTCGACTTCAAGACCCCAACCTGGCCCCAAATAGCTGGTTACTATCAGATGAAAAAGAGCCCTTAACTCACCCTCTTTTCAATGGGAATTGCTGATAACCTCACCTTCATATTCACCAGGCAGCGTAAATGTTTTTCGCCGGAACAGAAAACAGGAACCAAAATTTTTAAGGGCGGGTTTAATTCACTCCTTGCGCCATTCAAATTGCAGTAGACTAAATCCCCTCCGAAGATAACCAAAGCCGGGTCCTCTGGGCCCGGATCTTTACTCATCCCATATCAGAACACCATTGAGCACATTTGATCTTGATCCGTAAGAGCACTTAACCTATACTCATTTGCCAAAAAAGAGAGAGCCCTTATCAAGTGGCCTCTAGGGGACCAACCGCGACGAGAGAGGTGGTCCCGGAAAGGGATCGGGTGACATTATGGAAGAATGGAGATTCTTGGAGGTTGACTGGGTGAGCTATGCGGAGACCGCGATCTATAGACCGGTCCTGATGCGAGCTGTGAGTGAGGGCGTGGTGCCGGAGACCGTCAGTTTTTGCAAGTTTCCGGTACCCAGCCTGGTCCTCAACTTCTTTAACGACCCACACAAAGATATCAATTTGGCTTTTTGCAAGAAAAATGGGATCCCGGTTTATCGAGTCATCGCCAGCGGGGGGCCGATTTTTGGGGATACAGGGTATATCTTTACCTTCCTGCATCTCAAGAGAAACAACCCAAAGGTTCCCTCGGATGTGCCGAAGATGTTTAATAAGACACTCACAGGGGTTGCGGAAGGGATTTCGGATTATTTTGGAATTGAGTGCCGGTTCAGGCCACTGAATGATGTGGAGGTCAAGTGCCATGACGGGGCATGGAGAAAAATCGGTCCCTCTTCCTGCTTTTATGAAGAAAAGGCAATCCAGATGGGTTCAGGGATCCAGGTGAAGGAACCTGATGTTGATCTCATTGCAGAGGCCATACCTGCGCCCCCCGAGAAGTTTGTCGACAAACAGGCGAAAAGTACGCATGAGAGAATAACCTATCTCGAGAAGGTGGTGGGGAGAGATATTGATCTCGATGAAATAAGGAATATTTATGTTGATCAGATCGAGAAGGTATTCCAGGTGAAATTGTCCCCCGGAGAATTGACGGACATAGAGAAGACCTATTATGATGAAATGGAGAAGGAATATACGAGCGATGATTTTTTTATGGAGCGCGCTGAGGATCGGTTCGGTGATATTCCTTCAAACGTGATCAGGAAAACGATTCAGTTCAAGGTCCCTGAAGGTCCTTTTATGAGGATCATAGCTTTGACAAAGGATGATCAAATCTGGGACATGATTATTTCCGGCACCATTCATGCCTCCCCCCTAAGACCCACATCACCCATCCACGAGATCGAAAAGGCCCTGAGAGGCGAACCCATTGACAAAAGGCTTTTCGAGTCGAAAATAGGCAACGTGCTGGCCCGACGGGATTTTGATATTCCCAAGGTTTCCCCGGAGTTTCTGGCGCAAAAGATCTATGAATGCGCGCGTCCCTGACAACCAAGAACGACAGATGCTCATGGCGGTTAGCGATGTACGAACGGTAAACAAAATAGGTGAAGAGGCCCTGGTGGTTGATGAATGTGTGCCGGCGTGTTTTTGGAAATTTGAGAAAATTGAAGGGCGATAGGATTAGGGTGGAAAGGCTCAGGTTCATAAAAACCGAACATAATTACGCGGATTTTTCAACAAGCATCTCACCTGCCATCGAACGCGCCTTAGAGGAGAGGCAGGTGGCGAGTACCGTTGCGCTAAACATCTTTCGCGGCGGCGGTTTTACCACAGGCTTCCTCGATGATCCGGTGAAATCCCTTGATCTTGAATACTGCAGGAAAGAAAACATCGTTGTCAGAAGACGGCAGAACGCCGGCGGGGCCGTCTGGGGGCCGGATGGCGGCGCTTTGATTGTCTTGAATGTGGATACCAGGTTGCCGTGGGTCCCACTAAAAACAATAAAGGAGGCATTTGGGATAACACTGAACCGACTGGCAGAAACGGTTCGTGAACTGTTTGGCATTGAGGCAGTGTACCGACCCCTTAATGATGTGGAGGTGGAAGGAAGAAAGCTGGTTCCAACCTCAGCAAGGCTTGAGAAAGAGATCTTGACCATGCGTCTGTTGGTCAATGTCGTCCCCACTGACACGGATATCCTGAAAAGGGCCATCATCGCGCCACCCGAAAAGACTCAAGACAAGAAAATCAAAGACCCAGGGGCCCGGTTTACGTGTCTGGAGAATGAGGTGGGGAGAAAAATCTCTTTTTCAGATCTCTTTGCACTCACCAAGAAGACAGTAGAGAAGGTTTTCGGAAACACAGTGGAACTGGTGCCCGGGGAGTTGAGCGAGCTGGAGAAGAGATACGCTGCTGAATCCCACAAGAAAAACACATCGGATGAGTGGTTCTATGCCAATTCTGAACGTATGCGATTCAAGGAGGCTCCTCCCGGTGCCCTCAAGGCCGAGAGCAGGCACAAGGCACTTGCCGGGTTGATTCGTGTGACATTGCTCGTTGTAGAGCATAGGATCCATGACCTCATCATCACCGGGGATTTCCATCCAACCCCGTATCGGGTGCTGAGAGATATGGAAGATGCCGTGAGGGGAAAGGCATGTAACACGGAAGCTGTCAGAGATGAGATCAGGCGGATCTTTGAACGGCCCGATGTGGAAATTGCGGGGACCGAGATACAAGATTTCTTGGCAGCGTTTGCCAAGGCCTTTGACCAGGTGAATTGAAACCGGAGAAACATCTTAAGGGCCGATCGAAAAAAAGAGGTGATAGTTCCGGCTTTGAAATTGGAAAGATGAATCTGTTGGGCAGGTACACCCCCCAGAAAATTCGAGGATGCGATTCCGCGGGTCAGGGATTGTCAAGCCCGGTCAAAGTATTTGAGGCTTTGCCAGAAATCCTTGTCTTTGTCTTGCCAGTCAAGGCCAAAATTCCTGTCGTAGTAGTCTCCAAATCTTTCAAGCCAGCGCCACCAGAAGCTCTTGCCCTGTTCTTTCGCCTCCAAAATATCATTCAGATAGGTTGTGATGTTGGCCATTTCCTCTTTTGGGATATACGAGGCTGCCCCTTCTTTTACGGATTTTGCAGTGTCTTCGGTACTCAGGGCATGGGCCGTCAACATGACCGAAATTACTTCTTTCCGTCTGGCGATTTCCAGCAATTTGTAACCGTCAACACCCATGATATCCAGGATGGCCATATCAAAATATTGGGTTTCCAGTAAATCCTTTCCTTCTTGAAAGCTGGAAGCCTTTACGACATCGCACATGGTTAACAGTTCTTCCAATGTCTCGAGCACGTCAGGTTCATCATCTACAATGAGAATTCTCTTTCCGTTAAGCAAACTTGCTTTTGTCATGTCTGCGCCTCCTGTCAATCGAAACCCGGTTATGCAAAATATCCATGGGGCTGTTGGAGATCCGGGAATTCGATCATAATCAGACCCAAGGTAAATATGCAATCAAATTGTCATCGGGATCTGAGAATTCCGGGTCACCTATCCCATGATTTTCCCTTGCGCATGTTGACAGTTTGGGCCTATAATTAAACGTAGTTGGAGAATATACTTTCATGATATATCTTTCTCTGGGAGGTGGTGTTATGGAGACAAAAAGTCAGAAACTGGGAGAAGGTGAAAGACTTCGAAGCAGTCTCATGAGGACTTGGGGGAAAGAAAAGTTTGATGCGGTCATGGACGGTCTGAGCCAACTGCAAAAGCAGGGGGTTGACATGAGAGACCTGGGGAGAGATCTTGATTCCTTTATTCAGGCCCACATAAAAGATCGTGAAATCTTTTTCAACAAGGATGGGTTGTGAGGACGGAGTTGTTCCTGGTCCCTGTCCGGTTGTGGTTAGTGTCAAGACGTGTAATATTTAGAAGAGGCCTGAGCCGTATCAGGGGAATTTTTGGAGGTGTTTCGAATGACAATGGAAAACGAATTTGTGGGCTACCTCCTGGAACTGCTTGACTCCCTGGATTCGGTGGAAGCAAAGGCCATGTTTGGCGGGTTTGGAATTTACCGCCGTGGGCTTATGTTCGGGTTGGTGTCAGACGACACTTTCTACCTGAAGGCTGATGAAAGGAACCGTCCCGATTTCGAAGCAAGGGGACTTCCCCCCTTTACTTACACAAGAAAAGGAAAAGAGCTTTCCATGTCTTACTATCAGGCGCCGCA
>JABMQV010000100.1 GCA_013203065.1 Desulfobacteraceae bacterium
GTATTTCCTATCTCCATATCTCCTGCGGGGTGGCTGAATCCATCCACATGACCATTCCCCCAATGGATGTGGAGCCAGGTTTCCTGGCCCCACTGGCCGAAGCCGTCAGAAGGAGCGTATCGGTACCCATCATCGTTGCAGGCAGGATAAATGATCCTCACATAGCAGATTCCCTCGTTAAAGAGGGGAAGGCCGATCTGATCTCTATGGGAAGGGCTTTGTGGGCGGATCCCCAGCTTCCCCTTAAGGCATTAGAAGGACGCTTCGATGAGATCCGACCCTGTATTGCCTGCAATCAGGGGTGCCGTAGACAAATCGATCGTTGCTGCCTGATGAATCCGGAAACCGGTCGAGAAAAGGAATTTGAGATTCATCTTGTGAAGCAATCCAAGAGACTCCTTGTAATCGGAGGCGGCCCTGCCGGAATGGAATTTGCCCGGGTTGCTTCCCTCAGGGGTCATGAAGTCACCATTCTTGAAAAATCCTCTCAATTAGGAGGAAACTTTCGTCTGGCTTCAGTCCCTCCAAAGAAAGCTGAAATCCTTAAGGGCATCCTTTATCTGGAGCGTGAAATAAGAAGGCTGGGCGTTCGCATTGAAACGAAAAAGGAGGCAACGCCGGAAGAACTGGAGAAATTGAAGTTCGACGAGCTTATCATAGCCACAGGGGCCTTGCCTTTGATCCCTCCCATTCAAGGAGCCGAATCAAACAATGTCATCCTTGCCCAAGATGTGCTCCTTGAAAAAAGGAGCGTGGGCAACCGCGTCTTGGTCATAGGCGGGGGTATGGTAGGATGCGAGGTGGCGGATTTTCTCTCCGCCAGAGGAAAAAAGGTGATTTTGACGGAAATCCTTCCAGACATTGTCCCCCACACCGATGCCCCTTCCGCACTTTTTCTCCGTGAAAGGCTCCGAGATCAAAAGGTTGAGATCCGGACTTCCTCTGAGGTGAAAAGAATCTCCGGAAATGAAGTCAGCATTAAACAAAAAGGAGAGGAAAAGGTCGTCGGACCTATAGACAGCGTCATCATTGCGGCAGGGTACGGGGCGCAGACGAATTTGGTCCGCAGCCTGGATTCCGCGTCTTACAAAATCCGCATCATCGGAGATGCCTCAGAAGCGAGGGATGCCTTGTGGGCCATTTATGAAGGGGCAAAGACGGCTCGTGAGATTTGAGTATGCAGGCTGTTGACGGCGCTACAAATCGGAGCCTTCCAGCGACTAAGTCAAGGGGGGGACCCATTAAGAAGGAGGGAAACATCGTGATCAAGGCAATACATTTTTTCCACCGAAGGCCGGATCTAACGGTGGAAGACTTTCAGGAGTACTGGCGTACAACACATGCCGATCTGGTCCGGCAGGTTCCCGGGATACAACGCTGCGTACAATGTAACACTGTTGTCGGGCTACGGCCGGCCCGCACCTCCGGTCTTAGATGGTGTGGAGGAGATCTCATTCGATTCAACGGCCGATCTCGCCTCGGCTTTAGAGACACCGGCCGGTGAGGTTGCCCAGGCCGATTTGGCAAATTTTCTGGACACGAATCGGGTGAGGCACATTGTAACTGAAGAGATCGAGATCAAACCGGGTACCATTCGAGAAGGCATGGTGAAAAACATCGAACCGGTTACTCGCAAGCAAGGGATGCCCGTTGCAGAATTCCATGCTTATTGGAGCGAATTCCATGGGCCGCTTGCGGCGAAGATTGATGTCATTGAACGGTATGTACAGTCCCATACATTGATGGATGAGTACAAAAAAGAGGTGCCTCCTGCTTACGACGGGGTCGCTGAGACGTGGTTTACTGACACTGCCTCCATGCGCCACTCGGCCACCACGGCCGAGTATGCTGAAACTCGTGACGATGAGAAAAATTTTCTAACCGAACCGTTGCCATTTATAATTACTCACGAGGTAAGGGTCATCTAATGGCTTGGACCTCATTTACATCCCTGGCTCGCTTTGACGGAACGACACTCGTGTTGATTGCATGGCCTGTCCCGTGTTCAGATTTTGTCCTTGCCCATGTGGGCCTTGGTGCAGACACAATGGTGGGTGCTCCGGGAGAAGACCAACGTCAACGGTGGCGCAATCGCTATCAGGCATCCGGTAGGTGCCGGCGGCGCCCGTATCACCATGACCCTCATGTATGAGTTGATGCGTAGGGGCGGCGGCTATGGAGTGGCGGCCATCTGCGGCGGATTGGGACAAGGTGAATCTCTTGTGTTGAAAGTCTAGTAATGAAATCTATCCTGGAGATCGATTGACTTGGGAGATGACATTTGGGTCGATCCCAGAAAGGCGAGGCAAGTCAAGCGCATGAACCTGATTACTCTGTGCACTCTCTTCGCCAACCAGGAAGGGGAGACGGTCTCGAGGGCCAGTTCACTCGCCATCGAAGAGAAGTACACTGAGGCATATGGGAAAAAGCAAGTATGAATACATGAATTCCATCCATACTCATCCGCACCAGTTTGCCATACAAACGAAGTACATTCCAGTGACAGCCAGAAAGAATGCCCAGTGCTGGAAGCGAGACCTTAGGCAAAAAGCTGGTCAGTATGGAAATCTTCTATTTTCATAAGGAGGAGAGACATGAGACTTGAGAACGAAGTGGCTATTGTAACGGGCGCCGCTCGCGGTATTGGAGAAGCCATCGCCTATCGCTTCGTGGAAGAGGGGGCCAAGGTAACTCTGTGTGACGTGGACGAAGATGGACTTGAACAGGTTGACGCCAAGATCAAGGAGATCGGTGGGGCGTGTATGCTTGCCGCGGGCGATATTGTGGACAGGGCCTTTGTGCAGTCTATGGTGGATGATACGGTGAAGACCTTCGGGACCCTGAATGTGATGGTCAACAACGCCGCCATCACCCGCGATGCCATCCTCCACAAGATGACGGAGGAGCAGTGGGACCAGGTGATGGATGTGAATCTGAAGGGGAGTTTCAATTGTCTTCAGGCTGCTGCCATCTACATGCGGAGTCAGGGTAGTGGGAGCATTATCAATGTTTCTTCCACCTCCAGGTTCGGAAACCCGGGACAGCTCAATTATTCCGCCACTAAGGGGGGCGTCGTGGGCATGACCCGAACGGCCGCCAAGGAACTCAGCCGAAAGAAGATTACTTGTAACTGCATTTCCCCCGGCACCATCTGGACCGACATGCTGAAGGCAGTTCCTGAACCTATCCAAGAGCAGTTCAAGGCGAGCATTCCCCTGGGTCGTTTCGGTGATCCGAGGGAGGTGGCCCATTTGGCCGTGTTCCTGGCATCGGATGAGGCATCCTATATTACCGGTCAGACCATCAACTGTGACGGCGGATCGTTTATGATCTAGCCCGTGTGCGTGGTTCTGATGACCTACGGGGAGATGAAAATGGGAATCGAAATCAGCTTGGATGGAAAGGCGGCTGTGGTAACCGGAGCGGGACGGGGCATCGGAAAGTCGGTTGCCCTTACCCTGGCCGATGCAGGGGCAGATGTTGTGCTGGCAGCCAGGACCACATCGCAGCTGGAGGAGACAGCAGAGGAGATCCGTGCTAGGGGAGGGAAGGCACTACCCATTAGGACCGATGTGACCGATAAGAATAGCGTGGAGAAGCTGATGGCTGGGTCCCTTGATACATTTGGAGGGCTGCACATTTTGGTCAACAACGCCGCCACTATGGCCCCCAAGCCGCTCCTGGATCAAAGTGAGGATGAATGGGACAGAGTCATGGCGGTCAACCTCAAATCAGTTTTCCTTTGTACCCAGGCAGCAGGACGCCACATGGTCCAACAGCGATACGGGAAGATTGTCAACATGGCCTCTACCGGCGGGGAGGCCGCCGGCCCCATGAACGCCTCCTATCACGCCAGTAAAGCAGGGATTATCCTCTTCACCAAGTCGGTGGCATTGGAGTGGATTCGATACAATATCAACATCAATGCGGTGGGACCTGGGTTCGTGGATACCGACCTGGTAGATCAGTTTATTCAGAAAGGCACCAGGGAGAATAGACTCAAGGGGATCCCCATCCGGCGTTTTGCTGAGCCTCAGGAGATCGCCAATCTGGTACTGTTCCTGGCCTCTGATCTTTCAAGCTACATGGTTGGGGAACATGTAATCATCGATGGGGGAATGACCATTCCCTGAGGGGCGGAACCCTCCATCTTGACCTGTAGGCACGAAGGGCAAATGCAGCTTCTTACCTAAAACTTTGCTGAAAGGGTTTATTTGGTGTCAAGGTTTCTGCGAACTTAATGCCGGATCAAACCTGACTAACCTGATCGTCCAGGCCGCCTAGTGGGAGACGCATACATCGTCAACGGCCCGAAAACCAGGGACAGCTTTACCCACATCGCCCGATGATGTATACCGTAGGAAAGAAATTTAGATGAATCAGATGTTGAAGATGGAAATCCTGGAGTGGCTCAAGGGACGCGCTGACGCCGTGGGTTTTGCTCCCGTGGAACGGTTTCGCGAGGCACCGACAGAACATCATCCTTCTTTGGTCTGCAAAAACGCGGAGATGGTGGTTGTATTCGGGCGGTCAGTACCAAGAGGTATCATGAGCTCTCCGGAGTATAGCCTCTATCTTCTTCACAGGAGTTATCATACCCTCTATCCGTACCTGGATGAAGTGGCTATAGAGCTCACCAACAGAATCGAAAGGGAGGGTTATTTGGCAGTTCCAATCCCTTCCTATGCCCCTGTTGTCTATCATGAGCAAGAGCCTTGGGGCATCATTTCATTGAAGCATGCCGCTGTCCTTGCCGGTCTAGGGGCATTTGGCCGAAATGGCCTTTTCTATCATCGCGGGTATGGTTCTCTCCTAAGATTGGGGGGCGTGGTAACGAACGTAAAGATGCCTGGGGATCCGGTCATTGAAGGGTCGTACCTTCCAGAATGTCAAGCATGTCAGGAAGCATGCCCAACAGGGGCATTTCAAAATGGTCTCTTCAACAAGGCCATCTGCATGGCATACTCTATAAGACACGCTATTTATCCTCTTGCCCTCAAGGACGAGCGAGGTCGCAA
>JABMQV010000780.1 GCA_013203065.1 Desulfobacteraceae bacterium
AGCGCTCATCCATCTTCTAAAGATAAACGGCAACATCTCGGTCGGTGTGGTAGGCCGTTCCGGGAAAGTTGCTGCGGCAGAGAAGGCCGGCGCCGCCTTTGTAATTGACAAAAGCAGGCAGGACCTGTGGCGTAAGGCGGAAGAACTAAGCGCGGAGGGGTATGATATGATCCTTGATGCCAACGGGGCTTCCACCCTCAAGGAATCGTACCGTCACCTCAGACCGACGGGAAGACTGTTGATCTACGGATTCGCATCCATGTTTTCCCATTCGGGCCAAAAAAATCTTGCAAAGCTGATCTGGTACTACTTCCGAACCCCCCGCTTTAGTCCGTTTGATTTGACCGGAACCAATAAGACCATCAGCGGTTTTAACCTGATTTATCTCTTTGACAGAGTGGACCTTTTTCGCAACATAATGGATACGCTCCTGGAATGGGACGCGGCAGGTGACATCCCCCCCATGCCTGTCACGTCTTTTGCCTTTGAGGAGGTGGCCAGGGCCCATCAGGCCATGGAATCGGGTGCGACGGTTGGAAAACTGGTCCTGGAGGTGTAACCCCACCTGTCAAGTGAAGGACCAAATACAAAGAGGCAATCCTTGAAGACCACCTACATAACAGGCCCTGTTTGATATTGACACACAAAACCAAGTTTCCTATGCTTCTATCATAACAAATTGATTTCTTTGGTCATTCGACGATGTCCCCATCCTTTTGGACCTTCAGGTGTTGCTCTTTATCTAACCATTTTAGAAGAAGGTGGGGAATTTTTTTGAACATGTATTGCACTTTTTGAAAGGACAGAAAAGGTTTCGGCAGAGGAGGCCATATAAGAATCAAGCTTTCATATCGAAGAGATAGAGTTTTGTAGGGCCGGTATTGAGATGCTCGGGAAACATATAGACGTTTTGATAAGACTTGCTGTCGAGAATGGATACGAGAATGGAAAAACAAGTTGGAATTATTAGCGCAGGTGCTTGGGGGACCGCAATCGGAAAAGTTCTCTCAGAGAAAGGTTTGGGTGTCCAGATATGGGATCATAATAAAGAAGCCGTCCGTGCTATTAACAAAAATCATGTCAATAGCAGGTATCTTCTTGGAGTAAAACTGCCCGATAACCTGACTGCATATGGAGATATCGAGAAAGTTGCCGAAAACAAGGAATACCTCCTGATTGCAACACCATCTATATTTATCCGGGAGACGGTGAAAAGAATTCTAGATGTGCCCAATATTAAAAATGGTCAGACGTTAATCGGTATTCTCACAAAAGGATTTATTCAGGCAGATAAAGAACCCATCCGTATTACTCAACTTCTAGAAAAAATGTTACCCCCCATTTACAAGGATAACCTGGTTTACATCTCAGGCCCTTCTCATGCGGAAGAGGTTTCCCGGGGCAAACTAACCGGGCTTATCAGCGCATGCCTTAATGGAAAAAATTCCATTCGATTCAGGGAGCTTCTCCAGGGTTCGAGCCTCATTGTATTTTCATCTTTTGATGTTATCGGTGTAGAGGTGTGCGCAGCGGTGAAAAATGTTATTGCCATTGGCTGCGGCATGTTTGACGCCTTAAAGGAACTCTCCGACGTGTTTGGTGATAATACAGAATCGCTTCTGATCGCTGCCGGTTTAAATGAGATCCAGCTCATCGGTCAGACCTTAGGATCCACTTATCCGGAAACCTTTACCTTTATAGCCGGAGTGGGAGACCTCGACGTTACATGCAGAAGCAGATACGGCAGAAACCGGCGTTTTGGAAAAGAGATCATCCTGGACCGGATTACAGACCGTTATAAAAACTTGGATGATCTAATAAAAAACATCTCGAAAATCGGCTATCTTCCGGAGGGGGTGATGGCGTCGAAATATGTTAGACAAATCTCAATAAAGCATAGCCTCCGTTTGCCCATCTGCGATGCAGTGTATGAGATTTTGAATAATAAAGTCGAACCGTTTGATGCTGTAAACAACATGCTTGATAGAATTAGCGGGAATGCAAAAATTACATGAATTATCTCATAGATCCTATAACGAAAAAGAAAAAGGGCTTTATTTTGGCTGGTGGGTCGTTGCGGCCGCTTTTTTGATATCGGCCGTGGCTGTGGGGTCTTTCTATTGTTACGGGGTGTTCTTTGTGCCGGTGATGGCTGAGTTTGGCTGGAGCCGCACGGTGATTTCAGGGGTGGCGCTGGTGGGCGGGCTTACCTATGCTGCCACGGTCCCGGTCACCGGCTGGTTGGCCGACAGATTCGGGTTCAGACCAATGACGGTCATCATGGCCGCCACACTGGGCCTTGGCCTTCTTCTATCTTCTCTGGTCCAGAGTGTTTGGCAGCTTTATCTTTTTACAGGTTTTATTTGCGGTCTGGGTGCGCCAATTGCCGTTGCCCTTCCCTTGGCCATGGTGACCCGGTGGTTTGTAAAAAGCCAAGGGCTGGCCTTGGGGATTGCTTCGGCAGGTATCGGCGTGGGGACCGCGCTTTTGCCCTTGCTGGCAACCTACCTCATTTCCAGTTTCGGCTGGCGCGTGTCCTATGGGTTTCTCGGCCTGTTGATCTGGGCTGCCTGCATCCCCGCCGCCCTTATCACCATGCGAAATCCTGAACCGGGTTACGTCGGGGCCCCGGAAGGAGAGCTATCCACCGGGAAAAGCTCACTTGACCCCCATGGGAAAAGAACCGATCTTTCTCTGTCACAAGCCCTTCAAACCGGTCCATTCTGGTGCCTCTTCACGGTATTTGGCCTGTCCATTTTTTGCCTTGGGCTGGCAATGACGCATCTGGTCCCCCATGCACGGGATATGGGGCTCTCAGCGGTCACCGCCGCCGGTCTTCTCTCCGCAATGGGGGCCTTCAGCATTGTGGGCCGCATCGGGTCCGGTATGATCGCCGACAGGGTAGGGGCCAGGCCGGTGTTGATGGCAGGTATTCTCATCCAGGGTGTTATGATGCTCTGGCTTGTAAAGGCGGATGCAACATGGATGTTTTATCTGTTCGCGGCACTTTTCGGCCTCTCCTATGGCGGCAACATCGTGCTGATACCAAAACTGACCGCGCACATCTTCGGATTGGCTTCCATGGGCGCCATCTTTGGCGCGCTTTCCGTGGCAGATGGGCTCGGGTTTGGGACCGGCCCCCTGCTTGCGGGATATGTTTTCGACGTTACAGGCAGTTATAATATCTCCTTCCTCCTCGTGGCCGCGGGTATGGTCCTGGCCATTGGTGCCACGTGGGCCCTCAAAGAAGAACCAGCCGTCGAGAGCGAAGGTTGATGCCCCCTATACACTTACAGAAAAACATTTTGGGGTTATCATTTCCCACATTGGATAAAGCATTAGGCGCCAGGTTCGACTGATACCTGAAACTC
>JABMQV010000781.1 GCA_013203065.1 Desulfobacteraceae bacterium
GCAGGTTCTGTAACGCCCTTCTCTGTTCCGGCTACCTTTGCGGTATATCCGCTGATGAAGTGATACATGGCCTGGTCCGGTGTTAACCTGGCAATGGGGGGCAACACGCCAAAGGCATCCGCCGTTAGCATAATGATGCTGCTTGGATGACCGCCCATCCTTGACCGAACAATGTTTGGAAGGTGAGTCAATGGATAAGAGGCCCGGGTATTTTCTGTCAGAGATGCGTCGTCCAGATCAATACGGCGTATGGTTGGATCTATGGAAACGTTTTCCAGGATTGTGCCAAAACGTCTGGTGCACTCATAAATCTCAGGCTCCGCCTCGCGGGAAAGCTGGATCACTTTGGCATAACAACCTCCTTCAAAATTGAATATCCCGTTATCGGACCAGCCATGCTCATCATCACCGATGAGTAATCGATTGGGGTCTGCCGAAAGGGTCGTTTTCCCTGTCCCCGACAGACCAAAGAATATGGCCACATCATTTGGATCATCCTTGCTTACGTTTGCTGAGCAGTGCATTGAAAGAACGTCCTTGGCAGGAAGCAGGAAATTCAGCCCTGTAAAAATCGACTTTTTGATCTCTCCGGCATATGCGGTCCCGCCGATGAGCACAAATTTTTTGCTGATATGCAGGGCCACAAAGGTTCCGCTTCGTGTCAGGTCCTCTTCCGGATCAGCATTAAAGTTCGGACAGTGCAGCACCGTAAAATCCGGGACAAAATCTTTGATGACTTGACGTTCCCTTGGCAGCTGGAGAAACATATTTCGGGCAAAAAGATTGTGCCAGGCATATTCAGTGACCACACGGACAGACTCACGGTACTGTTCATCGGCCCCCGCATAGCAGTCTTGAACAAACACGGTCTTACCGCGTAGATAGGCTGCCATGCGTTTGTGCAGGGCATTGAATCGTTCCTCCGGGTATCTCACATTGACCTGGCCCCACCAAACATCATCCGTGGTTCCCGGTTCGTCCACGACATATTTATCCTTTGCAGCCCGGCCGGTGTGCTGCCCCATGTTCACCACCAGAGGACCCAGGTGGGCCATTTGCCCCTCATAACGACGTATGGCATGTTCATACAATTCGGGGGTTGAAGCGTTCCAGTAGACCTGGCCAAGCTGATGCAGTCCCAGGTATTCCAGAGCATAATCCGGGATTAAATCCTTAATTTCCATAATATTCCTCCTCTCATGGTTGGTAACTTTTTGACAGGTTGTTGCACCAATCCTCCGGGCCTTTGCCTTTCAAAGCACACCAGCCAGAAAGGCCAGGCCCGCGTGTATGATGGCGCTGACAAAGAGAATAATACCCGATCTCTTGTGGGTTTTATGCGACACCTTTATCCAGCGCATGCCCGTGCTCAGCTGAAAGACGAGCAGAATGAGATTCAGGATACCGAGGATCAATATGAGTGAAACACCGCCAATGGACATGGTTCTCTTTCACCTCACGGAAACGGTCTTTTTTGCCGGACCGGCGCTACCGTGTATGTTGCAGTTGGCCTCAGCCACGATTTCCAGGGGACCATCGACCCTGCAACGTATCTCCCTTGAAAAATAGGCGTCTTCAGGCCTCTTGGAGGATGAAAATTCCCATTTTTCCACCTCTTTTCCGTTTACACTGACCTTTACCTCTTCCGTGTAGTGAAAAAGATTGTTTCCACTGTGTTTGACATTCAATAGGATGGTAATCTCGGATCCCTTCTCGGCCGTGGCCGGTGCCTCAATTGTCACAGAGGATTTATTGGCAGAACTGAGTGGGGGGAAGCAGAGGAACGACAAAGAAATGAAAACAACCAATGAAATGCCCATCCGGTATTTCAATTTTCCCATGTTCAAACCTCCTTTGGCTAGTGGTGCATGTCCACGATCTTCGAACATGGCGAAAGCCTGGCACAGATTTGTTGCACTGTGGGAAATCCAGTCCCATGGCCGAAGACTGGGCCTGGCTTCTTCACGAATGGTAAGTGATTTCAACAAGATTACCATCCGGATCGCAGCAGAAGAGGTAGTCTGATCCATCCGGACGTTTTCCCGGCCCTTCCATTATCTTAATCCCCCGGGACTTGAGGTCTTGGACCGTCCCATCGAAGTCCTCCACCTCAAGGGCAATATGCCGCATGGTTATGGGGATTTCCTCGTCCTTGACCATCAGGTGGAGCTGGGCACTCGGGCCCACCTGATACCAATGTCCGGGAAAATTGAAATCGGGTCTGGAAATGGATTTGAGGCCCAAGGCCTCTCCGTAAAACGCCATGCATTCTTCCAGGTTCCGAACGACCATACCCACATGGCTATATTCCTTGACGCGAATCATTCTCATCCCCCGATCCTTGATGGGTTAACGCTAATAAAAGAAATCCCTCTTCCAGAGTCTTTGCGCCTAACTCATCCGCAGCCGTTTGTCATGAGTCATTAGTCATTGGTCATTTATCGTTTATCTTTTATCATTTGTTATCGGTTATTGGTCAATGTCTTTCTCGTTTTTCAATCATCAATCATCAATCCAATTAGTGAGATCAGTATACGAAAATTGAATTTGGGGGTCAAGGCTGAGGCTGGTCTATGTATTTTGGTGCGTGGGATCTTTATGAAAACAGGTCTATGGGGATTTCTTGGATCCGGCCCTGCCTTTGGGGCGGGAACTTGAGGGACGAGGGCGTCCTCTTTTTGGCCAACGACTGCTTTGGGGTTTCCCCTGAGTGGCGGGGGCTGGCCTCCCACGTCGGGACATGCCCCTTCTCCTTGAAAGGACAGGTTTGGGCATGGTGAGCCATGCTTCCTCCGGCTCTATACAGATTAACTTACGGCCAATAAACTCCTCAATGGCGGGAATGTAGAAGGCGTCTTGCTCATCTGCGAAGCTGACCGAGGTACCGGTTGCGCTGGCCCGGCCAGTTCGTCCGATCCGGTGTACGTAATCTTCCGGATCATATGGCAATTTGAAATTGATGACATGATCCATACCTTCGATGTGAATGCCGCGTCCGGCCACATCTGTTGCGACCAGTACCCGGATCTTTCCGGCCTTGAATTCCTCAAGACGCCGAATCCGTTGTTTTTGGGGAACATCACCGGAAAGCACAGAACAGTTGATGCCATAACGGGTCAATCGCTCCGCAAGCCGTCTCACCTCATCACGCCGGTTGCAAAAAACAAGCGCCCGATCCAGGTTCTTCCGGCTGATGATGTTTAACAATAAAGCGAATTTTTCATTGGCGGTCACGATGTAGACAACCTGCTCCACACTCTCCACCGCGACCTGTTCCGGTTCAATCACAACGGTTACAGGGTTGAGGGTCCATTGGGAGGCGAGGCGGGTGATCTCATCGGTCAGCGTAGCGCCAAAAAGCAGTGTCTGGCGCTTGTCTTTCGGTGGCGTGCTGTAGATGATCTTTCGGACGTCCGGGATAAAACCCATGTCCAGCATACGATCAGCCTCGTCGATAATCAACACCTCGATCCTTTTCAAATTAATGTCGTGTCGCCGGTGAAAGTCGAGCAATCTTCCGGGGGTCGCGACGATGATATCCACGGGATCGGAGGTTAGCTGCCTTCTCTGTTTTTCATAATCCATGCCGCCGAAGACGGAAATGACTTTCACAGTACAATACTTGGCCAGTTGTCGAGCTTCCTCGGAAATCTGGAGCACCAACTCGCGGGTGGGGGCAACGATCAAGACCCGGGGGGTGCCAGGTTTTCGTTTATTCTGGATGGGATTTTTCAGTATCAGGGTAATGACGCTGATCAGGAAGGCAGCCGTCTTCCCCGTACCGGTCTGGGCCCTGCCGTTTGCGTCCTTGCCGGAAAGGGTGCTGGGGAGGATTTCAGCCTGAATTGGTGTACAGTACTCGAAGCCGAGATCGCTGATGGCATGAAGCAGGGGGTGGGGAAGATCCAAATCATGAAATCGGGTCTTGCCTTGGGCAGGCGGGACGTTGAACTGTGAAATGTCCCACCTCTTTCTCTGTGCCTTTCCGGCGGAAACTGTCGGCGGATTCTCGGTTCTGCGATCTTGGTTCGCTTCCTTCCGCCGAGGTGGTCTACGAACTGAGCGGGTTTCCCGATCAGGGGATAATAGCGGTTGAGCGGGTTTTGCAATGGATTTTTTCTCTTTCCGGGACTCCTGTTTCTGGCTATCTCCGCTTTTTGTTTCAGCTCTGATAATCTTGCTGATTCTTTTTATTGATTTCTGAAAGAATTTTTTCATTTACTGTATACGAATTACCTCCAACCTGCTTTTTATGTAACAACCCGCATCCTTCTGTTGTGGGTCTTGCACTGTCCCCGAAAATATAAATATCTCCCTGGAGTTTCGCACAATCCCTACAACGAAATCAGGCTCCAACGCCACCGAGGCATATTAGGATACCTCCGCTATACCGTTTCCAAGGACCAAATTCCCATCCTGGTTTATTGTCCTGACGATACACTTCCCGCCGTCTATCTCCCACCCTTCCGTAATAAGGGTGTCACCAGGGAACACGACCCCCACGAACCTGGCAGAAAAGGACCTGAAACGGCCCGGATCACTGCCGCAGATACTGTGGAGAATGGCCCTCCCCGTAAACCCATAAGTACAAAGGCCATGAAGGATGGGACCCTCAAGTCCTCCCAGCTTAGCGAACTCCGGGTCCACGTGGAGGGGGTTCTTGTCGCCGTTGAGCCGGTAAAGAGCGGCCTGGTCGGGAGAGGTCTCATATTCCACCCGGAAATCCGGGGCCTTTCCTTCAGGGGGATCGAACCTCTCAGACTTGGTTCCCCTATCCCCTCCAAAGTTGCCCGCGCTTCGATCCATAATGACCACCCTGTTTTCAAAGAGGAGTTGACCTTGTTCGTCCTTGGTCTCAAAACCTATATTGAGAACCGCACCTTTGTCCCCTTTATCATAAACAGAGCTCCATATTCCCGTTGAATGGATGGTCCCGGAGGTAGCTGGCTGGTGGTGAAGCACGATCTTCTGCTCCCCGTGCAGAACGGTTGGGAGGTTAAGTCCGGCATCGGCCATCAAGGTAATAAGTGCCGGCATATAAGGAAGCACGCCAAATGTGGGAAAGACCTTCAGGTTTTTCTCATACACAAAGTCAAGTTCCTCCACACCGGCCCCGATTCCAAGGGCATACAGTATCACCGCGTCCTGGTCATAGGTAAAGGCGATTGATTCTGTCTTTTTTCCAATAAGATCAAGATTAAGGGTCATCTATATCCTCCGTTTTTTAAAGTCTGCCTTTCCCCAAAGTGCCTTATTTCTGTCCAAATTCCTTACACTCGCTCTTTCAACCGAACCAGCCGCTCGCCCACTTCCACCAATGTCTTCTCATCCTTGGCAAAATGAAAACGGATCAAATGTTTGATGGGTTCGTGGAAAAAGCTTGATCCGGGTACCGCCGCAACGCCGATCTCTTTGGCGAGCCAGTAGCAAAAGTCGGTGTCATCGGAAAAATCAAAATCGGAAATATCTACCAGAACATAATATGCCCCGTTTGGTTTGGTATAGCGCAACTCTGCCTGCTCAAGATAGCTCAGGAAAAGATCGCGTCGCCGGGTGTAACCGGTCTGTAGCTGTTCGTAGTAGCTCATGGGAAACCCCAAAGCCGTCACAGCAGCCTGTTGCAAGGGAGCGGGAGCTCCGACCGTCAAAAAGTCGTGAACCTTGCGGGCCCCGTTAATGATCTCTGGCGACGAAATGACATACCCCAACCGCCAGCCTGTGATGGAATATGTCTTTGAAAGCGAACTGCAGGAAAGGGTGCGTTCAAACATCCCGGGCAGACTGGCAATGTAGGCGTGCTGGTTCGGGGCATAAACAATATGCTCATAAACTTCGTCAGTGATTATGAATGCATCAAACTCTTGGGCAAGTTCGGCAATGAACTGGAGTTCATCACGGGTGAAGACCTTGCCTGACGGGTTAGATGGGTTGCATAGGACCAGTGCCTTCACACCCCGCTCGAAAGCACGCCGCAATTCATCCGGGTCGAATTCGAATTCTGGAGGACGAAGGGGAATATAGATAGGTTCCGAGCTCGACAAGATGGTATCGGCACCATAGTTTTCGTAGAATGGCGAGAAGACAATCACCCGGTCTCCCGGATTGCAGACCGTCATCATTGCCACCATCATGGCCTCGGTACTCCCGCAGGTGACAACAATGTGGTCATCCGGATCCAAATCGATTCCCATCCACCTTTGTTGCTTACGGGCAAGGGCTGTCCGAAAGTTAGGCGCCCCCCAAGTTATGGCGTATTGGTGATATCCATCGTCCAGTGCACGTTTTGCGGCGGCCACCAGTTCATCAGGGGGATCGAAATCCGGAAATCCTTGTGATAGATTGATGGCGCCATACTTGTTGGCGACCCGGGTCATATCGCGGATGACAGATTCCGTAAAATATTTTAGGCGATTAGAGATTTTGGGCATGGTTCAGGGCATCTCCTTTTGGATTTAACCTTGTCTTTCAAGTGGGGGATAATAGAAAGATACCAATCGGCTGTCAAATAGAAACCATATTTTGCTTTGAGACCGTCATGCCTAAGTTCTCAATAAACTCAGGCGAGACCCGAGAGCCCTTGATCCAAATCCCGGCATAGATCCTCAGGGTCTTCGAGACCCACCGATATCCTGAAAATCCCTTCTCCAGCAAACCCACGAAAGGACTTCTGCTGGCCTGCGCTGAGCTTGAAGGATGACTCAAAAAGAGCCTGGGTAGGCAAATAAAAAATGAGACTCCGGTGATGGCCCAATGAAACCGCGTAGTGAAAAATTTCCAACCGTTCTTCCAGGATACCTGCCGCATTTGACCCGTTTTCCACCTGGAAAGTAATCATTCCTGAAAAATTCTTCATCTGCGCCTTTGCGAGGTCGTATTGGGGATGCGAGGGCAAACCCGGATATATTACTTTCTTGACGCTCGTATTTCCTTCCAGAAACTCAGCCAAGCATTGTGCGCCAGCCTCGTGGGCCGCCATCCGAAGCGGCAATGTCGCTATCCCCCTCATGATGAGCCAGGCGTTAAAGGGGCTAAGAATACCTCCCGTCCGAATGGCCACTTTCTGACGCAGGGGCTCCATATCCTCTGCCCGTCCGAGCAACGCGCCACCTACGGCGTCCCCATGCCCGCACAGATACTTGGTGAGGGAGTGGACCACATAATCTGCACCAAGTCGCAGGGGTTTGGTTGCGATCGGTGTGGCAAAGGTGGAATCCACGGCAAGTTTTGCCCCTGCTGTGTGAGCAATGTCCGCAACGGCACGGATGTCCGTCAACCGTAGGATGGGGTTACAGGGTGTCTCTGCGTAAACCAGCTTTGTTTCAGAAGTAACAGCCTGCTTCACCTCATCCAGATCAGACATATTTACCTTGGTAATCCTTATCCCCATTCTGAGAAGGATATCATTGGTGAGTTCTGCGGTTGCAGCATAAGAAATATCACTGATAACCAGATGATCACCACTGCTTAGATGGTAAAAAAAGAGGGAGGTTACCGCTGCCATCCCGCTGCCAAAGGCGACACAGGCTTCAGCACCTTCCAATGCCATGAGTTTTTGCTCGAGCTGTCGGACGGTGGGGTTTCCCCATCTCGTGTAATAATAGGGGGCATCAGCCTCCAGACCTTCCACGGAAAACGATGCACCCGCGTCGGCCGTAAATGTGGTGGACATGACCAAGTTTGGTGCTGAAGCCCTCGTTATGGGGTCAGGTTTTTCACCGGCGTGAACCGCCTTTGTTCTCATACCTGTCTGTTGATTGATGTCCATCGTAACTGCTCCTTGATTGTTTCTGTGTATTGTGCCTGCAGCGTCAAAGATCCACCGAATTTACTGGAAAGGCTGTAAAGAATTATAGCCCACAGGACGTGGTTTCTGACGGCGAAATGAATACAGTGAGGTCAGCGAAGATTGGAGGGATTAATGGTGAGATATTATTTGCCTTCCCCTTTTATGTCGATCACCGGTAGTTCTTCTACCCCTTTTTTGTCTATCTTTAGATATACTTTTCCGTCCTCATAGCGGTCAACCTGATTAATCGGGACAGAGATATCCTTTTTCCCCCACAAATGCCCTTCCCGCAAGATAAGATGGGTAATACGTCCGGTCTTCTTCTCCACAAGAAACTCGTCGACCCGACCCGCACGCCCGTCTGTGGCGAAAACCCCGGTCCCTTTGTGAACGACAAGCCCTCCGGCAGGAACGGCCTCATGCTCAACGAACATCGAGGCCGGCGTTCCCATATTCCATCCCGCCTTTTCAGCCATATAAAGCATCGTGGAGGCAGGAATGTATTCCTCCTGTATGAAATTTTTCATTCTCTCAAATCTCTTCTTGTTGATGGAAAGAAAAACCGTATCATGGGAGGCCTCTTTAACCAGGCTCTCGGGGACGAGCCTTTGCGTGTTGGCAACATCATTTTCCCTGACCACCAGATACTTCACCCTTCCGGAGTCTGGGTTGAGTATTATGTTTTCCAGCCGACCAATCCTGCCATCCAAACATTCAACATGGGCTTTCAACCGTATATCCATACATTCCCCCTCATAATTCATTTTTAAAATTTCTCAAAAAAAGTATTACGGAACCGGGGTTTTGTGTCAAGACAATTGTAAAAACTGCTTGTTGCAATGCCCCTTCACAGGCCTGTCAATCGACCAGCATTAAACAGTACACATTTTGAGTTTGTGTCTTCTCGCTGAGAGTCTCAATAAAAAAGCCGTTGTTCCTCGCTGTCTGATAGACATCAATCCCGCATGCCTCCATGGAAGGTCTTGCCCTACCCCCAAAGTTGCAAGGATCCCCCTGAGGCCTTGCGCAATCCTTGCAGAGAAAGCACGGTCCGGCCAAGAAAACAAGTGCCTTATAGCATCCGTCCTTAAACATCTCTCCTTCCAGGTCGGTTAGCATCTCGAAATACTTCTTGAAGCGTTTCCCTCGATCTGGTGCTACGGGTGCCTCTATGTGAAACAAGATAGCACGATGGTAGGTGTCAAGGGTTGCTCTCGTCTGTTCTGGTGTGGGGGTATGTGGAGGACAGCAATAACCTCTGTCATAGCTGGGACACCCAAACCGGCATTTCAACCTGACCCACGGCTCGGTTACAACGGTGGTCGGGTAAATTTGTTTCGCGTGGGTTGCCCCTCTTTCCACGGCCTGCATACAATATTTTTTCAAATCTAGGTCATTCATGCGTATCCTCCTGAACTATTTCCATGTTATTCGGGAAGTCAAATCCATCCAAGAATTACTCAAGATACCTAATAAATCAAAAATCCCGACCAACTTCCGGATCGGCGAGGACCTTGGAGGCTGGGTCTGGGCGCTTTACCTAAACAGATAGCTCAGGAATCCATCCAGTTCATCAATTTTTTCCAGATCGGTCAGCATCTGCCATGTGCGGTCCATATCTTCATGGCTCAAGACATTACGCGTGTATTTCCGGTAGAGTTGGCGGAATTCTTCCAAACCCAGAGGGAATTCCGGTGCCCCCTTGGCTTGGCGCCTTTCTCTCACAATCGATTTTCCGTCGGCAAGCAATACCTCAATCTTGGCATCCCCGCTCATGAACTCGGCCGGCCAATCCAAATGATTTTCCACGGAAACCTTGGTCCACCCTTCCCGGAACCGGGGGTCATGGATTTTTTCTTCTGTAAAATGGTAACTATCGATGTCACCGTCCAGCATCAAGGCTGCCATGATATGGTGGAAGCTGAACCGCGCATCCTCGGTATCAACCGGGCTGGGGCGGTTGCAGGTATTATCAACGGGTCCCACATGTATCACGATTTTTTCAATTGTATCATAGGAAATATTGGTTTCAGCCAAGAATTCCAGCATCATGTCTATGTGGCGATGGGTCAAAAAGCAACAGGGGTATTTCTTCACCCAAATACCGTGCATATGCCACGGCCTTTGTCCCAAGCCTTGGGTGATCCTGTCCAGATCAAACGGCAATCCAGTGCAAACATCCTGAACCCATTTCTCCACGTCCGTGCCGCCCGTCATACCCTGCTTGGCAAACTGCGCAGCCATCAAGCCGTCACGACAGGCCGCGGCAGATTCAATGTAGTGGGCATCGGTACCAAAGTTGATGATATACCCGCTGGCCCGACCCAGGGAGATGCCCACCGCCGATTTGAGTTGGGAAGGGTTCAGATTCAAGGCCTTGCCAGCCGTAATGGCAGCGCCGATGACACCATAAAACGGCAAGTCGGTGATCCCCTTGGAAGATAGGGTAAACATCCCCAAACGGGTCATGACCTCCATGCCCAGAGCAGAAGCCCCTATCAGTTCCCTGCCGGTTAGTTTACCGTTTTCAGCCAGGGGGAAAATCACCGGGAAAACGGTGATATCGCTGGCAGCCGAGGGGAATTGGTCGTCCTCCAGTTCAGCGGCGTGCGAGGTGATTCCATTGACGAAAACGGCATCCTCGAGGGATGTTCGTGCGCCAGCGCCGATAACGCCCGATTCTCCCTTGCATCCCTTCGATTCAGCATATTGGATCGTCTTGCGGCCTGCCTGGGTGGTGGCTCCAGAGAGCATGGCCGCGACAATTTTTGAACAGAGGAGTTTGGTATAGGTGACCGTCTCGTCCGGGATATCTTCAAAACTTGTCTCATACACGAATTCAGCAACCTGATCTATTATAGCCATAATCCAGCCTCCACGATGCGTTAGCAATTGAGTAACCGTTCATAGGTTCAAGGTTCAACGTTCAGGGTTAAGGGTTAAGGACAATGAAGGCATTGAAGGCCCGAAGTCCTCGTTAAAAATGCTCATTTTACCAAGTAACTGCCTATTTACTCCAAATTTTGGATTAGGCCTGACGAAGCCGACGTTTTTCTAATAGATACGCATCACAAATGCAGTCTGGGGCGGAGAATAGAACCTTGAACCCCTGAACCTCTGAACCCGTGAACGCCTGGCTTTATTCTAATGAGTCAAAGTACGGAATTTTCTAGGTGCTGCAAGCCACACAAAAAAACCTGACATCACCAAAACGATTAACACAAGCACAAAGGCCCACTGGTAGCTATGGGTTTGATCAAAAATAAATCCCGGCACCCAAGCACCGAGGGCACAGCCAACCCCAATCCCGGCCTCTAAAACCCCGAAAATCAGCCCAAATATCCTGCCCTTGAAGAGATCCGCTGAAACTGCCATAAACATTGGCGCGCTCACCCCCCAGCCCATTCCGAAGAAGATGGCAAAACCATAAAGAAAGCCCTTGTTGCCCGTCGACTCTATCAAAAGAAGGGAAACCACTCCCAGGCAGGCACAAAAGATCCCCATGGTAAAGGTGATTTCCCGGCCGATGCGGTCGGAGAGCCACCCCCAGAATATCCTGAAGGCCGATGAGATGATTCCTGTTATGGCAAAGACCAGGGCTGCCGTCATTTTGGGGACTCCCTGATCCACCAGGAATCTAACGTTATGTACAAGGACGACGTAGAGCCCTATGACAGCGAAAAAGCAAAAGGCCATAAGGCCCCAAAACCTCCCGGAGAGCAAGGCCTTCCGGATGGTCCATTCGGTTTTCACAATTGGTTGATGTAAGGGATCCGGCCCTTTGTTTTCAGAAGTCCTCCCTGCGTTGATTCCGTCAACCGGTTGACCGACTTCGGAGGGTTTGTGCCGGAGAAAGAGACCGTTGATGGGCACAAGAATGATCAACACCAGTGCGCCGGTGATGACAAAGGTCACCCGCCAACCCCACGCTGAGATCAAATACTGAGAAAGGGGGACCAGAGCAAAGGTTCCCAGGCCCATTCCCGAGACGGCGATCCCACTGGCCAGACCCCTCTTCTTTTCAAACCAGTGGGCAAGGATTGCGGAATAGGATATGATCCCGATACTGGTGATCCCGGTTCCCATAACCACGCCATAGAGGAGGTAAAACTGGGCCAGGGAATCAATGGTTGCGCACGATACCAACCCTAGGCAAAGGATAAGAATTCCCGGTAAAATCACACGCCTGGGACCAAAGCGATCAATCAGCCCTCCCACCAGGGGCGCCAGGACGGTATAGGTGAGAAGGGCTATGGATTGAACACCAGCGGAATCCCCCCGGTTCCAGGGAAAATCTTCCAAAAGGGCCACATAGAAAATGGAGAAGCTCGTCCTTATCCCCAACCAAAAAGCCATAGAGACGAGGGCCACCCCGACGATGATCCACCCATAGTAGAAGCCCCCGGAGCGGCCAGCCCTCGGCCATCTGGGTTTTCCTATCGCGTGATCCCATCTGTATGGCCTGTTCATGCCAGTTTGTACTTATTCCGAAGCCTCTTTGATAATTTCCTTACCAGATCAAAGGCCTTTTCCACGGTCCTTTCCCCATCGGGATTGACAAGGCAGCAGGTGGCGGGTGAAAGCAGACTGCGGGAGAAGAGGAAATCCCTGTCGATTCTCCTTTTCTTCAGCGCCGTCCAGACCCCCTCAAGCCGTCCCATGAGAGAACCCATGTCCTCCTTTTCAAAGGGCTCGAAATTGGTGGGCACCTCACCTCTTGAGCAACAGTCGTCCATAGGGGTCGTTGCAAGGGCAACGCGATGAGGCCTGATAACATTTCCCTCCCTGAATCGTCAACCGGTATCTCCGCGCATGCCGTCTGCCAACCGCCATAAGCAGGGGTTTGAGGCTATGCTGATGCAAGAGTCCTGCCAAGGAGTTAGCGGGATAAGCAAAAAGAGTAAGCGTTCACAGGTTCAGGCGTGCCCGCCTCGCCTGAGCGAGAGCGAGGGCGGGCAGGCCTGAAC
>JABMQV010000101.1 GCA_013203065.1 Desulfobacteraceae bacterium
ATTATCAAAGGGATTGAAGCAATGTACCTGAACAAAATTGACGGCAGGATTGGTGAGAAGTCCTATGACCGGAAAAGTGCCAAGTGGGAAAAAGGGCGGGTGTTGAATTTTTTGCTATGGAACTCCATCTGAGAGGATAGATGTCTCCACCCCAACTATCGCCAACCATTCCGGGTTTTGCGAAAAACCAGTAACGGGATGATGGCAACATTCCTCTTGACAAGGAAGCGAAGAGCCTTGATAAATAGCGAATTTCCTCTAACAACCATTGTTTCATTATTCTCCCCGAGGCGCAGGCTTTACGAGCCGAAAGCCACCATTCCATCGTTTTTGACCCGTGAAACGCGTTTATGTTTCGCTGGGGCCGGGGGGGAGACATGGACTCGGGCCTCAAGAAACGTCTTTATTATCAATATGTCGTAGAAATAATGTCCTAGAAATCCCGAAACATTAGATTACGGATTACTCAGGAATGAATACCATGAGGCGAGTCCAAATGAAAATTGTAACAGGAACAATGGCTATGATGTTGTTTTTCATAAGTCTTATAATCGAATTCCCAAGGGCCTTTGCCGTTGAGGAAGGTGTTGAAAAACTCAAGGTACAAGAAAAAGATAAACTAAGTGCCTCGGCCGATGTGGGCGTGTTCAGTCAGTACATCTGGCGTGGCTGGGAGTTAAGCAAGGATAGCGTTGTGATCCAGCCTTCTGCCACCTTGGGATACAAAGGGTTTAGCATAAACGTATGGGGGAACTGGGATACGCATCAATATGGTTTGGACAAATCCAGCTGGAATGAAACAGACTTAACGCTGTCATACGAGCGGAGTTTCGGACCTATTAACCTTAGTGGCGGGTGGGTTTACTACGCCCTGAACTCGTTCGATGACCAACAGGAATTTTTCTTTATCATTGAGGGGGATGTTATGCTCGCACCCACCTTCAGTGTTTACAAAGACATCACAAAGGTCGATTCCTGGTACTTCAACCTTGGTATCTCCCATTCCTTTGAACTGCCAATGGACATGAACCTGGATCTGGCTGCATCGGCCGGGTATTACGTAATCAACAGCCGGTATGTGGTTACGGCCGCCGGGGATGAGAAAGTGGGGGATAACTACAGTGCCTTTCACGATGGGGTGGTTTCAGCCAGCCTGAATATACCCTTTGCAAAATACTTTACCTGCACCCCCATGATCGCCTATTCCTTTCCCCTTTCCAGTGATGCGAAAAATTTGCTGAAATCGGATAGCCTGAGCAACAAGGCCGCTCATTTGTTCGGGGGCATTACTTTCTCCGTGGCCTTTTAATCACCCTCTCACAATTTTCCACCCGCTTTTAGCGACTGATATGCCTTTTCCATTCTCTTCATCAGTTCTATTGCACCAGGAGTTTTTTTGGACACAATGAAGTATACATCCAACTTTGAGATCGAATGGTATTGAACGCCTTTAATACCCACTTCTTGTATGGCTTTGGATGCGGGACGGCGATAATCCAGAACATAGTCCGCCCTCTTGGCCTTCAGCTTTCGAAAGGCAATAACATGGGTTCGAGATGGGTCAATCGTGATGTTGTTGGCCGGATCCTTAAGGAATCTGATAAGCCCGCCATATCCGTATCCCATGATCACAATGATCTTTTTGCCTTTCATTTGTTCTTTTGTTTGGGGAACGGGCGTTCCCTTTCTGGCGTATACGCGTAAATCGATGTCAGCAACGGGAAAATCGCTGAATATCACCTTCCCTTCATAAGCTGGGACTCCTTTGATCCCCATGTATATTTCGGTCTTTCCGCTCGAAAGATTGCTGAAAAGCCGCTTCGGAGGGAATCCTTTTACGGTATAGGGAATCCCTTCATGCCTTAGGATCTTTTCCAACGAATTCAACAAAATCCCCCTGCATTTACCCGACTTTTCAATCACGGAAAATGGGGGAAAATCGAGTATCCCGACAGTGTATGTCCTTGCCTCCACGAGGTCGGAGTTCAAAGAAGCATAACCGGCCAGAAGAAATAATAGTAATGGGACAACATATTTCATCTTCTTCATTTTACGACTCCTGATTTCCTTTGATACGCTACGTTTCTCAAACCCCGCACCGGTTTTTCAAGTCAGCCATGCTAAGACGACTGATTTGGACAGCCCTGGAAAGAAATGGCTGAACCCCACGGTGCCCGATGTTTTTGAGAACCCTCAAAAAGGCTAGGTAAATTTTCCTTGTGAGTCAAGGAAAATGGTCCTCCTGCCATTGGCCCAGGGGATCGGTGAAGGTGCAGATGCCCTTAGCTCAAAACAGCCTGGTTCCGCATCCCCAACAACCCGTTTCCCAAAAGCGCTCCTATCACGATGAGCCCTCCAACCAAGGCAATGTCTGTGGGCCGCTCGCCAATACTGAGCCAAACCCAGATGGGGCCGAGGGTGGTCTCGATGAGCGCCAACAAGCCGACTTCCACGGCCGGTAGATAGCGAGTAGCGATGGTCATCAGGACACATCCGGTGCCCAGCTGCACCCAGCCCATGATGCAGAGGACCGTGAGGTCATGCAGCGTGGGTGTGAGGGGCCACGCAAGGGGTAGCGAAACGATAATCGAGAAGAGCCCTGCCAGCATGACTGCCGGTACCATGTTCACGCTGGCGTGAGCACGGCGCAATATGATGATATTCAGCGCAAAAGCGGTTGGAACGCCGAGCGCCAGAAAATTTCCAAGGCTCTGACCGGAGTCTATCCCATCGGCGAACATGAGAATAATACCGGCAAGGGCCACAGCAATCGCGCTCCAGGTGCGCAGGGGAACCAATTCGCTCAGAAAAAGCCTGCCAAAGAGCGCAACAAAAAAAGGC
>JABMQV010000782.1 GCA_013203065.1 Desulfobacteraceae bacterium
ATATTTGGCAGCACCTCGGATTCCAGTATTCATAAGTCAAAACCAAGAAATAGCCGATTTTAATTGAAGTATTGAAACTGTAGTCAATACATCAACTTCACCCCAGTGCCTCTCGTTGGCGCAAAATTACCACTCAGTAATAATAGACTCAAGGCAATTCAGTGCTTTCTCTTTTTAAGCATTTTTTTCTTCCCACCTTTAAGTGTAGCTTTCGCCTTCGATGTCTTAGCCCTCTGAGGCTTCTTCAAACCTTTCCTTAATCGCAGGAAAATCAAGGGCACCAGGGAGAGTCATAGAACGCCCTTCATGATCATCTTCTACTTCAAACATGAGACTTTCGCTTTAAACTGGCAGCAAAAGCTATTTTGTGATAAGTCTTCAGAGAATAATGAGGACCTCGACTATACATCAATTGAGCCAAATACTCAAATTTCATATTCTCTTTATGGGTCTTTTACTAATCCGTGATTCAGGAGGGAGGCATGCTAAACTTTTTTTTTAAAAAACAGCGTCAGATTGAATCCTTGATTTACAGTTATTTGGAGGATCTAAAACTGAGCCAACAACATTTTTCTGAGGCATTCAATATCTGTCTTGAGAATGGCATCTGCGGCGATTTTGATTTCCAGACAGATCTGACTCACAAATTCGAGTCAAAGGCCGACGATACACGTGAAGAAATCAAGACCCTGATGTATGGAAAGGCCCTCTTACCAGAATCACGCGGCGATATCATGGGCCTCCTGGAGGCAATGGACGAAGTCCCACGCCTTTTTGAGTCGGTTCTGCATATGATCAGGACCCAAAAACTGCTGATCCCAGAGTTTATTATTCTGGATCTCAGGGAACTGCTCGATGTTTGCCTGGAGAGCTGTGATCTCATGCTCAAACAGGTTGAGACGCTTTTCCGGAAGAGTGAGGAAATAAGGACCTATGTCTCCAAGATTGACCACAACGAAAGCCACGGTGACCACATCGAGCGACGCATAATTACCAAGATTTTTAATTCGGATATCGATCCATTTCAGAAGCTCCAACTGAAGGAGATGACCGTGAGTATTGGTGAGATCGCGGACCAGGTCGACCGTATATCCAAACGGGTCAACATTATAAGCATGAAGAGACGTGTGTGATGCTCCCTCTGCTAGGAGGAATTTTCCTGGGATGGTCATTGGGCGCAAATGATGCGTCCAATGTTTTCGGATCGGCTGTGGCGGCTCGAATGGTCAAGTTCCGGACCGCAGCCATTCTGGCCTCCATCTTTGTCATCCTGGGTGCCTTGCTCGAAGGCCAAGGGGGGATCGAAACACTCAAAGGCCTTACCCCCCTGACCCTTGAGCAGGCAGTGGCTTGCTCTATTGGGGCGGCTGCCACTGTGACTATAATGACCATACTGGCCCTTCCTGTCTCCACCTCACAGGCGGTAGTGGGAGCAATATTGGGAATTGGCCTGATGGGTCAGGAACTTAATACGTCCGGGCTGGGGAAGGTATTGGCATGTTGGTTTGGAACCCCAGTCGGTGCTTTGGTTATCTCGATCCTTCTCTACAAGGTAATGGCGGCCCTATACAACGGGCTCAAGATCAATTTGATACGATCAGATAGCCTGCTCCGTCTCTCATTAATAGTTGCTGGGTCTTATGGCGCCTATGCCCTGGGTGGAAACAATGTGGCCAATGTAACGGCGGTGTTCGTGGGGGCGGGCAAGCTAAGTCTATTTTCAGCTTTACTTATTGGTGGTTTGAGCATAGCCCTGGGGATCGTCACCTTCAGCAGACGTGTCATGGAGACTGTAGGTAGAAGACTTGTAAAGCTTGACCCCTTCTCCGGATTGATAGTACTTTTGGCCGAGGCCGTTACCGTCCATATCTATACCGTTATAGGGGTACCGGTTTCAACCTCCCAGGCGGTAATCGGGGCTATCATGGGCGTAGGCATTGTAAAAGGCATTAACACCGTTAGGAGGCGCACATTGACAAGTATTCTTGTGGGGTGGTTTCTTACCCCCGTGGTAGGAAGCTTTATAACAATATGCATTGAGTTTGTGCTCCATTTACAATACGTGCCAAGTCATTAACCTTTATAAACGGCTAATTTGGAGGAGAACATGAAGAAAAGAAAGCTTCTTAGTCCGGTTCTTTGTCTAATGCTGGCTGCGGCGTTTGTTCTCGGCCACTCTGACCTATCATCCGCCGATGGAAAAATTTTGATCTATTCACCCTGGAAAGACAAGGTTATGAAGGAATTCAATGCATTATTTAAGGAGAAGACGGGGATCAAAGCGGAAAACATAAACATATCAACTGGCGAAAGCTATGCCCGGTTAACGGTGGAAAAGGGACGGCCCCAGGCGGATATCTGGCACTCTGTGCGAGCTAGTTATCTGGCAGATGCAGAGAAGAAAGGATTGATTGCCCCTTATGAGCCTCCAAATGCCAAGTATGCCTTACCCCGTTACCGATACCCAAAAGATGATTATATATACGGCACCACCATGTATCCCCTTGTATTCTGTTATAACAAGGAGTCCCTAAAAAAAATGAAACAACCCCATCCTAAGACTTACGTGGACCTCCTGGATCCCAAGTGGAAAGGTAAGATTGTCATGCCCCATCCCGCTGCTTCCGGCACCGGCTATGCCTTTGTGACAACAATTCTTCAGATGTACCGGAAAAAAGGAGAGAAGGGAACCGAGTCTAGAATGGGATGGGACTATTTGAAGCAGTTCAACGATAATGTAGCCCAATACACAAGAAGCGGCAGCGCTCCAAGCAAGTTTGTCGGGAGAGGCGAATACCCCGTAGGCATTACATTTTTCGATAGGGCCTACCGCCTCCAGGAGGAGGGATATCCCCTCGGCATCATCTATCCCAGCCCGACATACGCGGAACCTTCTTGTACAGCAATAGTAGCCAACTCCCCTAACCCTGAAGGTGCAAAGGCCTTCCTGAACTTCATGTTATCTAAAGATGCCCAGGAACTGGCCAAAAAGACAGGTAACTATTCAGTGAGACCGGATGTAGCCTCTCCCAAAGGTGCTCCGGCTTTGGCGGAGTTAGAAATATCCGCCGATGATTACATTTGGGCTGCAAAATACAGGAAGAAGATCCTGGGTGAATTCTCGACGATGATCTGGAAGGCAAAGAAGAAGAAATGAAGAGCTCCCTTTATTGGGTGAGGGCTAAAGGTGAGTTGACGGGCCGCCAATGAATGCATTAGTCAACCAAACCGTCAGGGAATTCAAGCAGCTCTCCAAAGAGCCCGTTGTTCTCGGTATTATCCTCCTTTGTTTTGGGTTACTCTTGTGTTTTGTCATCTATCCTCTTTTTACCGTTCTGAAGACCAGTGTGCTGGATGACAGTGGGCAGTTTGTTGGGCTGGAGAATTACATCAGATTCTTCGGCAACCCTTACTTTAGGGACGTCCTCTATAATACACTTTTCATCTGCGGGCTGGCCACGGTGGGGGCCCTGATCCTGGGCACCATTTTTGCTTACGGCATGACCAGAACCGATATGCCGTGGAAGCCCCTGTTCATGGTC
>JABMQV010000783.1 GCA_013203065.1 Desulfobacteraceae bacterium
AGCCCTTTACCAAACAATCTGCCACAGGCAGAGAACATGGTGAAGGGAGTTGATAAAAGAGGCAGTCCGTGCTCGCGGGCCTGTGTGGTTATTTCAGGGGTAGGTCGTTTTCCCCTGACAAAGACTACGGCCGCGACCCCTGCTACCACCGAAGTGCGGATGACCTGAACGTTACAAAGGCCGGTTAGCAAGAGGGCACCGTTCGTAGGTCCGGTAAGCATGTCACTCATTAGATCGCTGGCGGTGCCTGTCTCGACTCGCATCGTGAGATCGTCATCGGCTGATATTACGTCAGCGTGCAAAATCTCTTTGATATCTGATAATTTCATCCCGTGTCTTTCTTGTTGATTCATTTTTGGGAAACGTGCGCATCTGGTTTTACCAATAATCACCCCAGCTGCCGTAAGGAAATGAAGTATTCAAAAGGGCCTTGATCTTTACAGCGATGGAAAGCGGTCCTGACAACCAAAATAGGGAAACCTCCCCCCGGTGTCAAGGGGATAGCGTTGCTGATAGATTTTTATTGAATTCTTCCCTGCATTCATCAATACTAGAAACTCTGTTTTTGCGGCAAGGGTAATCTGCAGCATCTTAAGAGTGGGGTGAATGCGAGGCTCTCTCACACGGAATCATGGTAATTTCAACAAGAGACGGACAGTCGTTCGATACCGAGAAAGACCTTGTGGCAGCAGAACGCCACATCCTCCAAAAGCTATTCCTGTGGGAGTCCATGGCCACCAGCCTTGATCAATTCAGGGAGAAGAAAGACGAGGCCCTGCTTAGGGGGTGGAATGACTCGGGCCCCATTGATGAGAGCAATATCCTTAAGAGTATTATTACGGACCTGGAGGCCAGGGTATGCATTCGGCTTGGCATAACATTTTGAGAATTATGGGTCCTCAAACTCATAACCCAAAAGGCTTTTCTAAGAGGAAGAAATTGTGACCGTTTTGAGCGCAAATCAATTCCTAAGTGGTGAGTCGAGATGGAGGAAATACAATTGAAGACCCCTTCTCTTAAATCGGATCGCGAAAGGGTCAATGAATATATTCAACTCATCCGGGGAAAACAGGCCGAGGAACCTCTGAATGTGGCGATTATTGGCGGAGGGAAGGCCTGCCACAACCTGCTCAAGATCCTGGACAAAAATCGTCTCTCCCGACTGAGGATGAACATCGTCGGGGTATTTGATGTAAACCCAGATGCACCTGGTCTTCGCTATGCAAAGGCATTGAACCTCTTCGCAGCCTCCCGCCTCGAGGAACTTTCAGCCCTAAAGGGGCTCAACCTGATAATCGAGCTTACAGGATCAAACAGGGTGAGAGGGGAGATATTAAGGCTAAAGCCCTCAGGGGTCTCCGTGATAGATCATGTGGCTGCAAGACTGCTTTGGGACCTTGTTCAGATAGAGTCGGAGAAGGCGGAGCTTGAGAGGGAAAGACAGCGGTATGAGGAGCGCAGCAAGAAAGAGACACAGGTGATATTGGATTCCCTTCCGTATCGGGTCATGATGATCGATATGGACATGAAAGTGGAGCGGGTCAATGAAACTTTCCTGAGGGAGTTTGACCGTACCCCCGAGAATACCATCGGGAAAAATTGTTATGAAGTCAGGTATGGTTTGGACAAGCCCTGTAAAGAGATCGGGGAAATCTGCTTCCTGAAGGATCGGCTGGAGGAGATAAGGGGAAAAGGGGTATTCAGTATCATTAAGGAACATATGTCGGAGGAGGGTGACATACGATTTGACGTGATCACCCTTTCCCCAATTCTTGACGAAAATGGCGAAGTAGCTCATATCCTTGAGGCCTCAAGGGATGTGACCGACAGGATCAAACTTGAGCGTGAGGTGGAAAAATCCAACACCTTTTTTCAGAACGTGATCCAAAGCACCGTGGATGGGATCGTTGTCGTGGATAACAGGGGGAACGTGCTCATGTTTAACGAGGGCATGGAAGGGCTGACAGGGCATTCCGCCAAAAAAATTGTGGACAGGGGGCACCTGAGCAGCTTTTACAACATCGATGTGGCCAAAGAGA
>JABMQV010000784.1 GCA_013203065.1 Desulfobacteraceae bacterium
CAAAACCCCAAATATCAGCCACGCTACGACGACTGGTTTAGAGAGCGCCGGAAAGAAACGGCTGAACCCCACGGTGCCCGAGATCATTGAGAACATATGCGGTCTCGATTCAACCTAGCACTTAGGGCTTCGCCCCAATTGGCCTCCGGCCCGTAGGGCCTACGCCCCGGAGGGAATGTTGGAATGACGGCCTCCGGTGTTTTTTTGATGGTTTTCCTGGTAGATATGAAATGTCTTGAAGAGGAACGAGACCATGCTGACCAAAGGTTAGAATCCGATGGTAATCAACAAGAACCGTTTTGGCAGGTTTTAGAAATGGAGGCACTGAAATGAAAGTCTTGGGTCTGGTTGGAAGCTACAGGAAAAATGGGAACTCTGATATCCTGGCCAAGGAGGCCATGATGGGTGCTGAGGAGGAGGGCGCGGAAGTCGAACTGCTGCGTCTGACTGACTATAGGATTGAGGCCTGTCAGGGATTTGGCCTGTGTCTTTTCCGCAAGGAAGGGTGCCACATCAAAGACGACGTCAAGTTTATATGGTCCAAGATCGATGAGGCAGATGGGGTTCTTTTGAGTGTGCCCTGCTATTTTCTCGAATCCACAGCGGTGCTCAAGCAGCTCATCGATCGTGCATGGGTGTTGGCCCATCGGGGGACCTTTCGGGGGAAATTCGCATCGGTTATGGTCCCTTATGCTACAAGAGGATGGACTCCTTATGCGATGCTTCAACCGAACATTTTTTTGGGCATATTGGGGTTTAACGTGATTCATCGGGCGGCTTTCAATGTACAGGGATTAGGGGAGGCAGTCCATGAAGATGAGGCCATCGAAAAGGCCCATAGGCTTGGTAAAGAACTGGCGCGCGCGGTGTTGGATCAGGATTCAACCTATCGTTCGCCGCCTGGGCTTTGCCCAATCTGCCAGGACTGGAACATAAGGATTCTGAAGGATCGGAAGGCCGTGGAGTGTCCCACATGCGGTATCCGGGGGATGCTTAAGGTTCAGAACGGGACCATCGAAGTCGTATTCAATGAAGCGGCCGTAGCGGGGTATCGGTTTGATCCAACGGTCAGTTATAACCACTTTACCTACCACATCAAACCCTCACGGGATTATTTTCTGAGGACCAAGGAGGACCGCAAGGCCAAGGGGAGGCTTTACAAGAATTATTTGAGGGAGGAGGTGTAATACGATGGGAAAATACACTGCCCACCTTCGCTACTACCAGGGGGACCCTCTTGAAGAGATCCGCCAAGAAGATCTTGAGGGAATTGGAAAGGACTACGGGGTGGCGGTTTCGCACGACAGGATTGATAACCGGACTCTCAGCCATGGAACCATGAGAGAGGAAACCTTGGGCAAGGCAATTGAGGAGATTACCCAGGATGTAATTACGGTTCGCTCTGACGATGCGGAGAGGTTCCGCAAGGCAATCAGGGCGCTATACGAAAAATACCGGTCGCCCAGAACGCCTTACGGCTTTTGGGGGAGCAGCCAGGATGGCGCGCGGATTGCGAAGGCCATCGCGGACGAGACGGGCGGAGGATGGTAGGGGGGGCACCTCGCAGTCCATGCCGACTGGATGCGGCTAACAGGGACAGCTTTTTTATAAAGGAAAAATAGGCATGTCAATCCTGGTTACGGGAGGGTATGGGCATATAGGTTCTTGGGTTACTCGCGTCCTTGTCGGCAAGGGGAAAGACGTACTCATATTTGACAGGTTAAGGCGTGCGTTGAGTTATCTGGAAAGCCTTTCTGATCAGATAAAATTTATTGAAGGAGACGTCCTTGATCAACCTCGTATCTTTGACACACTTAAACCATTTCAGAATGACATAGAAGGTATCATTCATATTGCTGGTTTAATGGGAGGTCCACGTTTTGCGGAAAATCCGCACCAAAACGTAATGATCAACCTTATGGGAACCTTGAACATATTGGAAGCGTCACGAATTTTTGGTATAAGAAAAATTGTATATATAAGTTCCGGTGCTGTGTACGGAGAGAGGAATGATATCCCTGATGAGAATACGCCGGTGGCACCGAGTGATCTCTATGGCGCAGCAAAAGGGAGTTCGGAGCTTCTTGGATTACAATATGCGAATGAGTTTGGTACGGATTTCAGGATAGCAAGGGTCTATTTTGTTTATGGACCTGGTCGACTGCCATCCGAGCTTTATCCACTCTACAGGGGTATTTTTGGTTGCCTTGAGGAGGGCGTTGATAAGGTTAAATTGGAAGCGGGAAATGATCAGGAAATTGATTATACCTACGTAAAAGATGTTGCCCAGGGCATCGTCCTTTTGTATGAAAAATCCTCTATTGGGCACCGGATATTCAATTTTGTCAGTGGGAGTCATGCCAGGATTCCGGATATCGTTGACATTGTGAGTCGATTCAAGGATTCTCCATTACATATAGAGATTGGTCCTGGAAAGATTATGCCCCGAGGGCCTAGCCTTAGCATTCATCGCGCCCGGAAAGAACTCGGGTTTAGCCCGGCCTATACGCTCGAAGACGGTATTGAAGAATACGCGCACTGGATACGTGAATACAAGAAAGATTTGACCAGGCCCTTAGAATGACAGAGGCTATGAAAATAGACACTTTATATGGCTCGTGCGAATTTAGCTCTTTTCAAAATTGAGATCTAGACAGGGGAAGGGGGGAATCCCTATTCCCCTAGTTTCAAAGGGCTAAAATGTTACTATGGCTCAAAGGAGGTTGAATGTGAATATTATCGATTTGAGTATGCCCATACAGCCGCATTTTCGCTGGCCGTTTCGTTCAGAACTTGCATATAGTCATCAGAAAGGAGATCCTTATCAGAGCACCAATTTCACGATGTCGGCCCATTCGTTTACGCACTTGGATACACCGTTGCATTTCAAACCGGGTCAAATTACGGTTGATGAAATACCGTTGGACCAATTAACGGGTCCGATGGCTATTATGGATCTCTCCTACG
>JABMQV010000102.1 GCA_013203065.1 Desulfobacteraceae bacterium
GAAGCGGAGCCGGAGGCCCGACACCTGAAACCTCATTACTGATAAATCAACCGGGTTAACTTCAATAAAACATCTCCCTGTTTTGCGGAGAAGTTACAAACTAAGATTTTAAGGATTGTTCCACACATCAAAAAATGTCATATATCAAGCCCCGTTTCATTCCGGCACAGCACAAATCCCTCTTTTTGTTGACAGGTATTAAGGCTAACTGTAGAGTCCATACCGTCATTATTTTCGAAGGAGGACTCGACAATGAGCGTGATCGATCTGAAAAAACACGACTACATCACCGATTTCATGGATCCCCCGCCGACGCCCGACTTCGAAAAGGCGGCGCTGGTGATCATAGACATGCAGTATGCCACTGGCTCTCCGGAGGGAGCATTGGGTCGCAAGCTGAAGGCGGAAGGGAACGAGATCTTCCAGTTGCGGTTCGGCCGAATCACCAACGTAGTGGTGCCGAACATCACGCGCCTGCTCGCGGCTTTCCGGCGGAAAAACGGTAAGATCGTCTATACCCGCAACACCGCCCAGAAACAGGACGCGTCGGATTGCCCGCGGCACGTACGCAAACTCTTTCGCGAGACCGGCAACTACGTCGGCAGCCGCGACAACGAAATCATCGACGAGCTGAAGCCCCTTCCCAACGAATACGTGGTCGACAAGACCACAGTGGGGGCCTTTGCCTCGACAAACATACACGTGCTGCTCACGGCGATCGGGGCCGAACAACTTTTTTTCACCGGCGTCTCAACCAACACCTGCGTCGATACAACGGCGCGCGGAGCCGCCGACCGAGGGTTCGTCTGTGCCCTTGTGGACGATGCCTGTGGTGCTCCGCGTCCCGAGTACCACGATGCGGCAATCACCTCATTCCAGCGCCTCTTTGGGCGGGCCCTCTCCACTGACGAGGTGCTGAAAGAGTTGGGGCTGGCGTAAAAAGGCTGCTAGATGAAAGGAGCCTTTCGATGACCGGAAGACGGTTCGATATAGTGGTCTTAGGAGGAACCTTGGTGTGTGGACAAGGTGGTGTACCCGCTGATATCGCCATCGCAAATGGACAAATCCAGGCGATCGCACATAACCTATCGAGAGATTCTGCTGATCAAGTGATCGATGCCACGGGAAAGCTGGTATTACCTGGGGTGATAGACGCCCATAACCACCCGGTCTACGATGATGATATGGAGCAGACCTCCATATCGGCAGTACACGGAGGAGTGACCACACTCATTCCGTTCGTTGGTCCAAACCCGGCGTGGGGCCTCCCAGCAACCAATCTAACAGATTCGTTAAAGAGCTTTATTGATCTAGGTGAAGCCAGATCAGTGGTAGATTTCGGTCTTCACGGGGTCGTCATCGGTCACGATGATGTAGTACCCCAGGTCCCGTCCATCTTGGAATTGGGCGTGATCTCGATTAAGTTTTTTATGATGTATAAGAAGCGTGGGATGATGCTGGCGGATGACGAGATTCTGCAAGTCATGGACGCTCTGGCAGCCAATGGAGCCATGGCCATGATCCACGCTGAAAATGGGGCTGCCATTGACTACCTGACGGATAAGCTTTCTGCCGCTCTACCCGTAAACAATGATGCGTTTATCAAGGCTCACCGGGACCTGTTGGAGGCGGAGGCGATCCTCCGCGCTGTGGCTCTGGCCGAGGCGGCGGGCTGCCCGCTCTATATTCCACATGTCACAGTGAAGGAAGGTGTTGAGATTTTGCGTCCGATTATGAAATCTTTGCCTATTCCGCTCTTCCTCGAGACGTGCACCCATTATCTGGTGCTCACCAACGACGAAGTTCTTCGACGGGGCCCTTTGGCGAAGGTTGCTCCGCCGCTCAGGGAAACACACGACAATGACGCGTTGTGGGAAGGCTTGCGGGATGGCGTGATCAAGGTCATAGGCACCGATCATGCCTCGATTCTGAAAGAGAAAAAAAAGGCGTGCAACCATATCCTGGATGCCCGCTTTGGGGCCCCGGGGGTTGAATACCTTCTGACCCTCACATACAGCGAAGGTGTGCAGAAAGGCCGGATCAGTCTTGGACGTTTGGTGGAGGTGCTCTGTGAGAACCCTGCGAAGATATTTGGACTGTATCCACGAAAGGGCGCACTCATACCCGGAGCAGATGCCGACCTGGTGATATTTGACCCCGAGAAACGCCAGATTTGTTCTGCTGAAACCCAGCACGGGAAATCGGATTATTGTTTGTATGAGGGCATAGAGACGGTCGGGGCACCCGATGTTGTCATGCAGCGCGGCAAGATCCTGGTCGAGAACGGAAATCTTTTGGCCAAGCCCGGCGATGGGAAGTATCTGCCAGCAACCAATCCCATCTGGGATTAGGCATAGGCAGGAGCAGCCCCATCCTTGGTCGTTACCTTTTACCCTACCTGATTATCAGATCTCCCTTTGACTTTCTTTTACAGAAAGGCTTTCTGTTCAAGCCTGACACGGCTAACAACGTGACACTGGGCTCAGAGGAATTTTATATTCATATGCCTGGTCAGGGCCTCGTATTTCAATAAATCAATATGGACAAATCACTCCTTTTTCTCACTATTCCATCACCTATTGTATTTGCTTGGCAGAAAAGGCACCCTCGTAAACAGCAGCCATGATAGTTCGTGGTTGATGACAGTCACCAACGATAAATAATTGCGGAACCTTTCCCTTGAGAGCATCAATGAGCTTAGTCGCCGGCCTGGCACCCATTGCCAAAATTATCCAATCGCCTTCGATCAGCTTTACCTGTTGGCTATTTCTATCAAGAACTTTAAGCCCATTGTCATTTACTTCGACAATATCATGTTCGGTCAGTTCCACTACCTTTTTTTCGTGTAATGCTTCAATGAGACCCTGACGGTTTAACGGTTCCATCTCCGCGGCAATACGTGGTAGCATCTCAACAATAGTTACTATGTTGCCCTGCTCGGCCAAGAATTCGGCAACCTCGGCACCAACCATCCCTCCTCCGGCGATGACTACCTTTTTGTTCTCAATTTCCAGTTTTTTCTCTAATACTTCCCATGCAGTCAGAACTTTCTTTTTGTTCACTCCTGGGATTTCAGGAACAATTGGCAGACTACCCGTAGCCACAATAACAGCGTCAGGTTGGCTCTTCTCAACAAGCTCGGCAGTTACTTCGACACCCAGTTCGACCTTAACATCTAACTCTCTAAGTTGTGTGGCTTGGTAATCGCGAAACCATAGCAGTTTCTGTTTGCCTGGTGGGGTGGCAGCAAGTAGTAGTTGTCCCCCAATCTCATTCTTGCTATCGTAAAGTGTCACTTCGTGACCCCGTAAAGCCGCAATCCTTGCAGCTTCCATGCCTCCGGGACCTGCCCCAATTACAGTTACTTTCCTCTTCACCTTGGTGGGTATAATTTCACCAAAGTCCTTCTCTCTTCCTACGGCAACATTAATAGCGCATCGCGTATCTGCTGCTCTGCCTGTAAGGCCTCCCAGACATTCCATACATGAAATACATTTACGAATCTCATTTACACTGCCTGTCTTCGTCTTGTTTGGCCACTCTGGGTCAGCAAACATTTGTCTACCAAGTGCTACAAAATCAGCTTTACCTGTGGCTATCACGCTTTCGCAAAACTCAGGAGTTCTGTTTCCACCAGCAGCAAATATTGGAATATTAACGGCCTTCTTGATAGCTTCCCACATATAGATCTTCCAGCCTTCAGGAATGCGTGATATATCATTAGATTTGTGCCAAGTCTCGTAGAGACCGGCTGCTACATGTATAAATGCCGCTCCAGCTTTTTCAAGCATTTGCGCCATGATTGGCGATTCCTCAGTAGTGATTCCACCGTTAATAAATTCATCCCCGACAATGCGGATACCTATTGGATAATCATCACCCGCTGCTTCCTTCATTCGCTTGATTAATTCTGTGGGGAACCTCATTCTGTTTTCCAGGCTTCCGCCAAAATCATCACTTCTCTTGTTCAAGTAAGGTGACATAAATGAATTGACCAAGTACCCATGAGCACCGTGAATTTCTATCATGTCATAGCCGGCCCGTTTGGCGCGGACAGTAACCGCAGCAAATCGATCCATTATTTGGTAAATCTCATCTTTCTTAAGCGCCCTTGGAATGGGGTACGGCGCTTTTCCAATGGGTATACAGGGAACCGGCGAAGCGGATACGAATTCAAATCCTGGACGTGCGTATCCCTGTCTTCCCATGTGGTTAACCTGTAATGATACTTTGGCCCCATAGGAATGGAGCTTTTCCACAAATGTGTAATGTAAAGGAATCTTCCGGTCATCTTCGGGTTGATCCAGGGAGCAACGTGCCCCATAGCCAGGGGGATAATCAACGGCAGCCATAGAAACCGTAATTAATCCTGCGCCACCCTTGGCCCTTGCTACATAGTGGTCAGTTAGCCTATCCGTCACTTCACCATTCATGCCCCAGAATGGCGTTCCCAGTGGTGCCATGACAATACGATTAATTATTATTACCTTTCCGATCCGTCCTTCCTCAAACAATTTGGGGAAATGAAATTGTTCAGCCATTCAATACCTCCGTTTTCAACAGACCTTTGTAATCATCCAAAAGCGTTTTAGGGCTCGTCCAAAGTGTAACGTGCTGAAATTCCTGAAAACTCACTATAGCCTGCAAATTCTGCACGTAAACCAACTATCATCTCATTGTCTATCCTTGAGTGCCTTAAAAACCCTCTCTCGGTTCATAGGCAAATCCTTCATCCTCACTCCAACCGCATTATATATAGCATTGGCTATAACCGCTGCCGTTGGTATCATCTGTGTCTCTCCTGTCCCTTTCGCCCCATAGGGTCCATCTTTATGTGGTGCCAGAGCTATGAAGATTTTGATGTTTTTATTCTCTGGCATATTGACAGGATCAAGTATCTTATAGTCCCTCAGATTAGGGTTAAGCAGCATTCCTTCATCCATTTTCATCTCTTCCCACAAGGCGCTAGCGATGCCCATGCTCAATCCACCCTCTATCTGTTGCTCACACATTTTAGGATTTATGGGGAAGCCCACGTCAGCCGCAGCGCCAAACCTTAATATCTTCACTTCTCCTGTCTCCACATTTACCGCTACCTCGGCGCCCTGTGCGGCATGAGCAAAGAAGGTGGACAACCTCATCCCTTTTTGAGCTAAAGCCGGATCGATTTGCCCTGTCTCAGGATCCTCAGGTGCATAGCGCTGTATCCACATGCCTCTGCCCAATATTTCTCCGTACTTCTCTATATAATCACCATATTGCCCCGGCGATATAGGTCTGTCGGCCGTGAATATATCAGTAACCTTGATTGAGTTTGAGGTCGCTGACTTGACATAAATTTTCCCGTCTTTTAGCGCAAGGTCCTCTAACGACGCCCCCAGCATCGTCGCTGCTATCTCAAACATCTGTTTCTTGGCATCCTGGCAGGCTAGCCTCACTGCATTGCCCAAGTTGAAGGTCGTTCGTTGAGAGGTAGACCCATCAGGGAAGTAGGGTGTCTCGGCAGTATCCGCCCATATCACCCTCATTTTATCCATGGTGACACCGAGTTCTTCGGCGGCAATCTGTGCCATAGCCGTGTTAACCCCCTGCCCCATTTCGTCAGCACTATGGCGTACCTCAACAAGCCCATCCGTCAGCACCCTAACAGTGGCCATAGCACTGGTGGGAGCCACACTATACTTATTGCCCAGAGCCAACCCCTTCCCTCTTCTCCATGGTCCTTCTTCATTCTTGGGCTTTTTGTCCAACTCCAGGTATTCTGCGACTTTCTCCAGACACTCCTCCGCGGCTGTGCTATGCACAATCTCTCCGTTGCCGTTTATATCCCCCTCCTTTAACAGGTTCTTTTTTCTAATCTCCACAGGATCCAGGCTCAGTTTTTCAGCTATCATCTCCATATGAGACTCTATCGCCCAGACAATTTGAGAGTTGCCGAACCCACGGAAAGGTGTCGTTATGGGTTCATTCGTGTACACTGCATAGGAATCTACCTTTAAGCCCGGCACGCGGTATGTTCCCACGACCCCGAAGGTGCAATTTCTGCATATCATCACGCCGGCATCAGCGTAGGCTCCAACATTAAGCAATGCTCTCACTTCCCTGGCTACCAGAGTGCCATCTCTTTTGACTCCGTCCTTTATAAAAATAACAAATGGAATTCTGGTACCTCCTGCGGAAAACATTTCTTCTCTGTTAAAAACTGCTTTCACCGGCCTTCTAGCCTTTAGAGCCAGTAACGCCACTATCGGTTCCGCCCTGAGCATTGCCTTGGATCCAAACGCCCCTCCTACATGGGGGCTAATCACCCTCACCTTTGAAGGAGGCAAGTTGAAGGCTGCACAAAATTGCCTTTTTGCCCGATAGATTCCTTGTCGCCCTGCCCATATAGTTATACCTCCGTCAGACTCTGGTTTTATGATGCACACGTGGGGCTCAAGAGGCACATGCTGAATTCTGGCTGTGGTAAAGCTGTTCTCTATAATCAGGTCAGCCTCTTGAAACCCTTTCTCCACGTCACCATGGCGAATTTTGTGGTGGTGGGCGACATTGGGTTTGTCCGGTTCAAGTCTGGTGTATAGTCCTTGAGCTACGATTTTTTGATAATGGGGAAGGTCGGGATGGATGATTACGGGTGGTTTTGTCCCCCAACTCTCCTCAACGTCAAATATCCCAGGCAGTTCTGAATACGTGACATCTATCAGCTCTATCGCCTTATCGGCAATGTCGAGGGTCTCCGCAGCCACAGCGGCAACAGCGTCCCCAACATGGCGGACAACATTACGGCAAAGAACATGTTGATCCTTTACATATCCTCCGTATCTTCTTTCCGGTGCATCTTTGCCGGTAACAACTGCCCTCACGCCGGGTAACTTCTCTGCCTTTGAGATATCAATGCCGTCAATCCTGGCGTGGGCATAAGGACTCCTCAAGACCTTGCCATGAAGCATTCCTGGCACCGTTTTATCAGTGCAATACTTTGTCTGCCCCGTTACTTTATCTAAGGCATCTAGCCTAGTTGCTCGCTTCCCAACGACTGAATATTCTGTCACCATATCCCTCCGCTCATTAGCCCCTTTTCAATGAAATCATCCTCAAAATGGTCACAATTTTTTTTGACAATGAATATCGAATATCCAAAACTCAATTCCCAAGTTTTGTTTTTCTTCTATCACGCCCGCGGCGTGATCTGACATTCAATATTCTTATCTGACGAAGACCTGCTTGGCACCAGCTATGCCGGGTTAGAGTTTTAGGAAGATGTGTTATTGAAGTTAACCCAGTTGATTTATCAGCAACAAGGTTTCAGGTATCGGGCCTCCGGCTCCGC
>JABMQV010000785.1 GCA_013203065.1 Desulfobacteraceae bacterium
ATTTATCCTCGCACCGGAAAAGCGGTTATCATTGGGATTACAGGGGCCGGTGGCGCCGGAAAGAGCACGCTTACAGATCACCTGATCCGGAAATTTCGTGATCAGGATAAAACCGTTGGGGTTGTTCTTGTGGATCCTAGCAGTCCCTTTTCAGGCGGCGCTTTCCTGGGGGATCGTATCCGGCTGCACAGTCACTCCCAGGACAACGGTGTTTATATTCGCAGCATGGCCTCACGGGGTTATCTGGGGGGGCTTTCCAGGGCCACGTATGACGTGATCCGTATTATTGAAGCTATGGGAGCGGAAATAGTCATTGTTGAAACCCTGGGTGCAGGGCAGGATGAAATTGATGTAATCCACATTGCGCACACATGCCTGCTGGTGGTCACCCCGGGTATGGGCGATGATATCCAGGCCATGAAGGCCGGGATAATGGAGATCGCAAATATCATTGTGCTCAACAAGGCGGACCTGGACGGCACAAATGCCTGCCTGCGCCACCTCAACGCCACTCTTTCCACGGCCTCATTTGAGGAAGGGGAATGGGTGCCCAAGGTCATCCCCACTGTCTCGGTGGGAGACAAGCCCCAAGATATCCAGGGCATGGATGAATTGACATCAGCCATAATGGAGCATCAGACTCACCTTCAAAAAACCGATGCCATGGATCAGGTCAGATCTGAACGGGTGGAGCATGAGTTGGGGCTTATCTTTAAGGACGAACTGCAAAAGCTTATCTTCAGGGGACTTAAGGGAACAGGTAAAAAAAAGAAATATATAGATAACATTGTTAAAGGTAAAGATGACCCCTATTCAGTGGTTGATGAAGTTCTCAAGACCTATATAAAAACAGAGGAGTAAGGGTGATGCCGGAAGAAACTCCTGCCAAAAATCTCTCAGGGTTTGACATAAAACCCTGTTATGGTCCGGAAGATGTCTCACAGCTTGATTACCGTGAAGATCTGGGCCAACCAGGTGAATACCCCTTTACCCGGGGGGTTCATAAAACAATGTATCTTGGAAGACCCTGGACCATTAGGCAGTTGGGCTCTCTCAACTCACCATCAACGGCCAATGAGAGGATACGCCAGTTGATCAAAATGGGGGCAACAGGGATAAGCATCTGTTTTGATCTACCGACCATCATGGGAAAAGACTCTGACGATATCCTGGCCAGAGGCGAAGTGGGGTCCTGTGGGGCTGTGGCTATTGATTCCCTTTCGGACATGCGCTCGCTCCTGGAGGGCATTCCCCTTGAGGAAATCAGCATCAATTTTGTATCCAATTCCCAGTCACCGGTCATTCTGGCCATGTTTGTTGCAGTGGCCCAGGAATGCGGTACCCCACTTCAAATGCTTATGGGAACCATGCAAAACGACATCCTCAAAGAATATCAGGCACAGAAGTCTTACTACTTCCCCCCCCGTCCTTCCATGAAGCTGACCATGGACACCGTCGGCTTTTGCGCAGAACATCTCCCCCGGTTTAACCCCATCAGTATCAGCGGCTATCACATTGCGTCAGCAGGGGCCAATCCTGTTCAGGAACTGGCATTCACACTGGCAAACGGGTTTACCTATGTTGAGGAAGGGATCAAGGCCGGGCTTTCGGTTGACAGTTTTGCCCCCAGACTCTCCTTTTTCTTTAAGGTAAATAATGATTTTTTTGAAAACATCGCCAAATACAGGGCAGCCCGAAGGATCTGGGCCAGGACCCTGCGTCACAAATATAACGCCAAAGACCCGCGTTCCTGGCATTTCAGGGTCCATACCCAGACATCAGGTTCTTCTCTGACGGCGCAGCAGCCGGAAAATAACATCATGAGGGTAACACTCCAGGCACTTTCAGCCGTGCTGGCCGGGACGCAGTCGCTCCATACAAACTCCTTTGATGAGGGCATTACCATACCAACGCCACGGTCTGAAAAACTGGCCTTGAGAACACAACAGATTATTGCCCACGAGAGCGGGGTCACCAACACAGTAGACCCCCTTGCCGGTTCCTACTATGTGGAGTCCCTGACTGACAAAATGGAGTCGGAATGCAACCGCTATTTTGAAGAAATAGAGAATCTCGGGGGGGTCATACCGGCCATAGAAACCGGTTTTTTTCAAAGCGCCATCGCTGATTCCGCATATACCTATCAAAGAGAGATCGAAGAAAAGAGACGGGTTATTGTTGGACTTAATGAGTTTATCGAAGATGAAGGCGGCCCTGTTGAACTGAGGAGACCCGAGCCTGGTTTTGAAAAAGAGAAGGTAGCCGGTCTGATATCACTCAAAGAAAACAGAGATCAAGATCTGGTAAAAACATGCCTAAATGAGATCACCGAAGTCATCAAGGGACCCGGCAATGTTATGCCGGTGCTCATAAAGGCTGTAAAGGCCAACGTTACACTGGGTGAAATCATCTCTGTCATGAAAGAGGTCTTTGGAGAATACCGGGAAGAGTCCATATATTAGACCTGAAAACTGTAGCACCGTTTTCCAACAAGTTTTTTGAAAAAAATTCCAATTCCTGATATCCAAGTTCAAATTGATATCGAAACTTGAAACTTGAAACTTGAAATTGGAGACGGCATTTATTTTATTGTGTCGTCCAATTCAGTCTTTGTTTTGTTTTAGGAGAAAAACATGTCAAAACTTTTCAGTGATCAAGCAATTGAAGAGATAAGAGCCGAAAAGGACAAGTGGAAACAAGAGATTTACGATAAAGCAAAAGAGCGTCCTGAGGATTTCAGGACCCTCTCAGGGCTTCCTGTGGAGCCGCTTTACACACCCGCGGATGTAGCTGATCTGGACTACTCCCGGGATCTTGCCTTTCCGGGACAGGAACCCTTTGTAAGAGGCGTTTACCCGACCATGTATCGCGGCCGCACCTGGACGATAAGGCAGCTTGCCGGATTCGGCTCCGCGGAGAAGACCAACCAGCGGTACAAATTGCTCCTTGAGGCGGGCGCAACAGGGATAAACGGGGTCTTTGACTACCCTACCCTGCGCGGCTACGACTCCACACACCCCCATGCCCGGGCCGATGTGGGACGAGGCGGGGTTGCCATCGACACGCTGGAGGATATGAACATCCTGTTTGAGGGAATCCCCATCCAGAAAATCAGCACCTCCCTGGTGACCTGCCAGCCCATCTGCAACATCTCGGTCCAGTCCATGTATTTTGCCAACGCCCAGATGAGAAACATCCCCTTAAACAAACTGGCCGGCACCAGTCAGAACGACTTTCTGATGGAGACAGCGGTCACCATTGCACCGGAGAGTCTGCCCCCTGCTGTCTCTTTCAAATTGAGTTGTGATGCCATTGAATTCTGTACAAAACATACCCCCCGGTGGAACCCCATCAGTTTTGCCGGTTACAATTATCGTGAGTCCGGTTGCAACGCAGACCAGGAAGTGGCATTTGTGATCGCCAATGCAATTGCCTGTTCAGAGGAATTGATCCGTCGTGGGCTTGACGTGGACAGTTTTGCCCCCCGCCTCAGCTTTTTCCTCTCGGCCCACAGCGATTTCTTTGAGGAAATTGCAAAATACCGCGCAGCCAGAAAGGTCTGGTACCACATAATGAAAGAGCGTTTTGGGGCAAAAAACCCTCGCTCGCTCGCCTTCAGATTTCATGTGCAGACCGCAGGTGTTGCATTGACGGCTCAGCAGCCTCTCAACAATATTTCCCGGGCCGCTTATCACGGTTTGTCAGCAGTCCTGGGAGGCGCCCAATCCGTACATATTGACGGCTATGATGAGGCGCTTTGCACTCCGACCGAACTCTCAGCCCTAACCGCCCTGCGAACCAGCCAGATCCTGCAGTCGGAAACCCGTGTGACCCATACCATTGACCCCCTGGGCGGTTCTTATTTTATGGAATCCTTGACCCATCAACTTGAAGAAAAAATTAAAGTTTTGCTTGACCGTATTGATGAGATGGGCGGTATTGTCAAGGCTGTGGAAGCCGGTTGGATACACAAAGAGATTTCCGACTCGGCCTATGACTACCAGAAGGCTGTTGAATGCGGGAACATCCCCATCGTGGGGGTCAACTGTCACCGGATGGAAGACGAGAAACTTCCCATCGAGCTTTTTGAAGTGCCGGAAACCCTCAAAATACAGGAATTCAAGCTTGCCAGAATCAAGAAAGAACGAGATGGTTCCCGGGCCCAACAGGCATTGGATGAGGTAAAGCGCTGCTGCGACGAAGGAAAAAATCTGATGGATGTAATCGTAGAATCTGTCAAAAGCCGGATAACAGAAGGGGAG
>JABMQV010000786.1 GCA_013203065.1 Desulfobacteraceae bacterium
ATACTGAACCGCTGTATATTAAAAATAAGCCCTTTCTTGCCGTTATCCTCTTGAGACAGCTTCATGGAAAGTTCCTCTTTGGCGACTTTGGTCGTAACTGCTCTGTTAGGACAGGTCTTGTGCGATGCGCTCCCAGTCCTTGATAAATATGCCTATGTTATCCAGCACATGCGCAAGGGCCTTACCGCGCCGCAGGACCATGGCTTCTCCATCGGTCTTTTTAAATGATTCTGTCATCAAACGCGATCGCTGGAGGTCAAGCCGTATCTCCGGTCTGAAGAGACCTCTTGACTTTTCATCCTCGGTATATCCCCTTTGGACGTTACGCACTGCCTTGATTGCGAGATTGCTCTTTAATTTCTCTGTTAACGCTATCCATTGCCCTCCTTTTCAGACTTCACAAGATCTCTCTTTTCGGCCCTAATCCCCCCGCCACATAAAGCTTTACCTCTCCTTCGACACCCTTAAGGGGGATGCTGAAACCTCTCTTGATCACCAGTTCCTGAGACAGATGTTCATAGACCGATCCCGATATGATCACTTCGCCCCCCTTGGCCGCCGATTGGATGCGTTGGGTCATATTTACGGGTGACCCCACGATCCCATACTTGGCCCTCGTCTCAGAACCAATATTGCCCACGATCACCTCACCCGAATTGACACCGATTCCCATCTCGAGTTGGGGAAACCCTGATTTGTCTATCATTTCGTTAAACTTCGCCATGATCCCCTGCATTTCAAAGGCGCACTCAATGCTCCTGCGGATTACAGGTTTGACGGGACCCTCAAATGGATCAAAAAATACTAACACGCTATCCCCAAAAAAATCCACGATTATTCCCTGGTGTCTATGGATGACCTCTATCAACGCGGAGAAATAGCGATTCAAGAGGCCGATGATGACGTCCGGGCTCAGGGACTCTGCCAAGGGTGTAAACTGCCGGATGTCAGACATCAGGATGGCCACCTCTCGCTTTTCACCACCCAGTCTGGAGGCCTCCGGCCGCTTCAATAGCTCCTTTGCGATCTCGTGATCCACATACCGTCCAAAAGTATTTCTGATAAAATCCCTCTCTTTGAGACCTTCCACCATGGTATTAAAGCTTTGGGTCAGTTGGCCGATTTCATCACGGCTTTTTACGGCAAGGGGTTCACCATAGTCACCCCTGGCAATGCGTTTTGATGCGCTGGAAACCTCCGTTACGGACCGGACCATCTTCCCCACCACGGATCGTATCAGCAGCAAGATAACAGCAAGACAAAAGAGTTCACCCACAGCATAATAAAAGAGGTATCGGATGACCGGGGCCAAGACCTTTTTTCCGGACGCAAACAATACGATGGTCCAGGGGGTCTGTTTGATTTCATAAAACCCGGTCACCTCACGTGGGGGCTGTCCGGGTCCCAGTATCGTCCCGTAAGGCTTTTCCTTGATGGCCTTCAAAACCGCTTGCTCCAAGCGGTTGCCCGTCCCCCCAAGCGTTTTTCGCCCATTCATCATCGCCTCGGTGTGGGCAAGATAGTGTCCTGAACCATCCACAAGACATGCCTTGTCGCCCTGCCACCAACCGAGCTTGATAATGTCCTGCATCAGGTAATCAAAACGGATCCCCACCTCGAGCCTGCCGACAGTACGGCTCGATTCGTCTTTGAGTTCTGAAATAAGAGTTACCGTCTCCTTCCCCGTCCCTGCATCGTAGCGCGGGGGTGTCACTTCGGAGATCCTTGCCCTATGAAAACGCATCATTTCCTCTCTGCCCATGTGAAACCCGCGTCTCTTCATGGGTATGTGTTCCTGTCTATTGTTTGTCCATTCAAGACTGACCTTTGTGACACCCTCCAGATCTTTAATCTGCCCCAGTATCCATTCTTGGATGGCGTACTCACCCCGACTGCCCGCGGTCTTGTAAAACATCTCAATCCAGTTGATCGTGCGGCCGAGTCGCATGTCAATGTTATGGGCGGCCCGCTGGAGTTTGAGGATTGCCGCCTCTTGCCACTCATCCAAGAGACTTTGTCTGGCATACAGAAAACCGAAAAAACCAGTGCCCACAAAGAACAAAGCGACAGGGATCAGCACCAATAGGATGAGGCGCTGTTTTAGGCTCTTAATGATCATATTGCCCCTATTTCACCTCATATTTGAACCTGTCAAACAGCTTCTTGTCCCCAAAAACCGCCTTTGTTTTTATGTTGTAAATACCCTTTTGACTGAAATCCATGTCCGAGCCGTAAGCGCTTTTCATGCCCATGGCCATGCCTTTTTGTTTGGAACCGTCAGGCCCCGTGACGAGAAACCCAACCTTACCCTGTTCAACTGCTGCTCCATCCGGACCGGTAGTGGTGACCATCAGGTGCTGCGTTTTTCTTTCCGGGAAATGGTACAGGGTATACTCAAGACCGTAGCCCTCCACGGTGGAGGTATGGATCTTGATTCCCTCCCCGCCGGGATGGTCCTCCCCGAGGGCAAAATTCACCACAGGAAAAACAGATGCCATGGAAATAAAAAAACCGACCCCTACAGCCAGCCTAACAGCATACCTCTTCATTGTCCTTCTCCTTTCCTTAGACCCCAACCTTTCCAGAGGGCGTAGACGGCCGGGATAATCACCAGCGTCAAAACGGTGGAAGAGATCAGGCCGCCCACCATGGGGGCCGCAATCCGTTTCATCACCTGGCTTCCGGTCTCAGCGCCCCACATGATCGGCAAAAGGGCGATGAGCGTGGTAGAGACCGTCATGAGCTTGGGTCGCACCCTTTCCACCGTCCCCTCCAGGATGGCATCCCTCAGCCCTTCCGCTGATTTAATCGTTCCCGCCTGGCTCCTGCGATCAAATGCCTGGTCCAGATAAACAAGCATGACAACCCCGGTTTCGGCAGCCAGGCCTGCTAAGGCGATAAAGCCTACAACCACCGCAACCGAGAGATTATAACCCAGCAGATAAAGGAGCCACACCCCTCCCACAAGGGCAAAGGGAAGACTTGCCATCACGATAAACGCCTCGCTGAAGTTGTGGAAATGCATGTAAAGCAGAACAAGGATGATCACCAGCGTCAGGGGGACGATCAGGTTGAGCGTCTTGCGGGCCTTTTCCATATACTCATACTGCCCGGACCATATAATAGTGTAACCGGTGGGCAGTTTCACCTCCCGGGATACAATTCTCTTGGCCTTTTCCACATAGGTTCCCACGTCCACGCCCTTCAGGTCCACATAGATCCAGGCGGTCGGCCGGG
>JABMQV010000787.1 GCA_013203065.1 Desulfobacteraceae bacterium
GAGGCCGTCACTCATATGGTCCATCCTTTTGGTTCGATCGAACCTGACATGAAAAACCATGCCATTTATCAAGATGTCTTTGGTGTGTTCAGAGACACATTTCTGGCCCTCCGGGATGCGGATATTTACGACAAAATCGCCGCTGTTCAGAGCAAACACTGGGGCTAGGGGGTTTATTTGTGAAAATCGGCGCTGCTCAAATTCATCTTTATCATGACCTTGAAAAAAATCTGAAAAATATCAGCGAGTGGACAAAAAGGGCATCGGAACAGGGAGTGGACATCCTGAATTTCCCCGAGACGAGCCTGACGGGATATATTTACGACGGATTTCTGAAGGTCAAAACAGATGAAATAATCGACGGCATCGATGAACTCGGTAAACTAGCCAAGGCCTTGGGGATCAGCTTGGTGGTGGGTACTCCCTACCGGGCAGATGATCAGCTCTTCAACAGTGTGGTCATACTCCTCGCCGACGGAAGACGTCTCCTGTATCACAAGAACAATCTGGTTTCCTACGAGCATGAATACTTTGCCGCAGGTTCGGATCTTCTGACCTTTGAAATGGGGAAGCTGAAATTCGGCGCCATCATCTGCCGGGATCAGAGCTTTCCTTTGCTTGCCAGGGAGGTCAAGGAAGCGGGGGCACACGTCCTTTTTATCTCCTGCGCCCATTATTATCCGCTTATGGAAGCCCGTCTGAAAATCGACAAAAACCGGGCTCTACCCATTGCCAGGGCTTATGAGAACGGCCTTTTTGTCTGCAAGGCCAACGCTGTAGGTTCATACCGCGGCCACATCAACCTGGGCCACAGCCTTATCGTCGGACCAAACGGTGTTGTCATCAATGAAGCAGGCGAAACAAATGAAGCGCTTCTCACTTTCGATATTAACGAGTCAAGTCTGGATTGGAAGTGGTAGGGCGTCATTCCAAGCGTTTTGCATAGTGAATCCCATTCCGCCGGCCTGAATAAAGTCACCTTACAGCATCTGTCATTCGATGCATCAATTCGGACATTTGGGAATAAGTCTCTATGTATTGGTCCACATAGAAGCGGTAGGCCTCGTGGTTGGCTTGACCGGGCTCAATGCGATGAGAGATCTTGACCATGTTCTTTGCGGCCTCGCCGACCGTCGGATATAGTCCTGAAGCGACGCTCGCGAGGATTGCGGAGCCGAGGAGAGGGGCATCCTGAACCTCGGGTATGTGAATGGGGAGTCCGCTTACGTCGGCATGAATCTGCATCCAAAACAGGCTCTTGGCGGCACCCCCGCAGGCATAGATTTCCTTGGCTTCGTATCCGGCCTCCCGGAATTGGCGGAAGATAAATTCGGTCCCGTAAGCGACCCCTTCCAAGATTGCCCTAAAGACATGTTCCGGTCTGTGACGCAGGGAGAGGCCCCATATGGCTCCCCTCAGATCGGGGTCCACAAGCGGGGTCCGGTTCCCCTGGAATGAGTCGAGCACAATCAAACCTTCAGAACCGAGAGGGATCTCTCTGGCCTTCCTGTCCATCAGTTTGTAAAGATCCTCATTAAGGTTTTCCGCCTCCCTTGCCTGATGGCCAAGAAAATGGGTCTTGAACCACTTGAGGATGGAGCCCGTTGAGATTTGCCCTCCCTCAACCGTATGCTGCCCGCGGATGACCGCATTTGGATACGATCCGAAGATCCCTTTTTTGTGAAAGGCCATTGGCGACATACCCAGGTGGAGGTGCGACGAACCGGTAATAAAGGCGAGTCGGCCCGGTTCGATCACGTTTAGGCCGATCATCCCCACAAAGGCGTCAGCCCCGCCTTCAGCCACGACGGTTTCCTCTTTGAGGCCAAGTTGGGACGCGGCTTCAGGAGTAAGACGGCCAACGGGTTGATCCATGTCCAGAACATCAGGCGGGAATTTGGATATGAGATCCCCGAGCTCGATGGCCTCGTAGAAGGAACATGGGAATCCGCCTTTGTCGTCGTCGTAATACCATCTTACAGAGGCATTATTTATGCTGGCGGTTTTCCGCCCCGTAAGTCTGTAGTTAATGAAATCGAGATATTCACAGGCGATGGCGGCCCTTGAATAGACCTCCGGTTCATTCCTTTTCAACCATAAGGCCTTACAAGGCATCCACTCGGCTGACACATTCCCGAAACCGTTATATTTCAGGGCCGGGTGGCCGCTTTCCGCAATGAAACGGGCCTCTCGACCCGCTCGGACGTCCATCCACAAAAGGGCACTGCGGAGGGGGTTCATGTCGCTGTCCAGGAGCACAACCGTACAGCATGTGGCATCCACACCGATACCCTTGATTTCCTCGGGCGCAGCATCTGTGCCGTCCAATAGATCCCTAATTGTCTGCTTCAGGGCAATCCACCACTCTTGAGGGTCCTGTTCAGCCCAACCGGATTGGGGAAAATGGGTCTGGTATGGCCTGCTTTTGGAGAGGAGAAGGTTTCCCTGCAAGTCAAACAGACCCGCTCGGATTGACTCGGTGCCTCCGTCGATCCCGATTATATATGGCCCTCCGCGGTCAGCCATAAAGCCATTCCCTTGTTGTTAGCTATTCAATTTCTTCATCACAAATGACATCGATTTGGCAAAGTGACGAACCGTCTCAATACCTTCTTTGTCATCCTCGATGTCGTGTTTACCGGCAGACCCCGCAACGGCAATATTCCAATACGTGGACCCGACAACAATCATGTCATTGATGAAATACCAGAGGAGAAGTTGCGCAAGGGTAAAATTGTGCCCGGCCCGCCTTGCCACAACAATCGGCCCCCCTATTTTGCCCGAAAAATACTCATTTGTCTGTCGTTGCACATAGGCCGCACGATCCAGCAGGCTCATCATCTGCGGCGTAGCACTCCCAAAATATACCGGTGATCCCAGAATGATTCCGTCCGCCTCCTTCATCGTCTGAAACAGGGGTTCAAAGTCATCCCCCTGAATCACGCACTTCAGTTCCTTTTTGCAGCGAAGGCATCCGTCACAGGGCTTGACTTCTTTCCCTTTGAAGTGCACCAGTTCGGTTTCAATTCCCTCGTGCTCGAGGATGTTCAAGGCTTCCTTTACCAGAAAACTGGTGTTCCCGATCCTTGGGGACCCGACAATTCCGACAGTTTTCATGCTCTTGCCTCCAGGTATAAGCCGACTCCTAATAATCTTAAGATTTCGTAACGCGCTTGGTTACAAAATCAACCATTTCCTGTGTGGCGCCGCTGAACTGCTTGGCCGTGGCCAGCAAAGGCGTATAGCTGTTAAACTCCTCTGCAGTGTATCCGTCTTCTGCGTAGCCCCGTTCGAAATAAGGGATCTTCATCAGTTTGTCCATCACATCACCGGGCACCGGATCGTTGATTTGATCGCTAAATTCAAGATGCTGTCCCTTAAAGAGGAGCCCTTCCAGATAGGGCGGGGGGCACGTATAGACCGCATTGGCACCGGCCACCTTCTCTATGTGCCAGGAGCGTACCACACCATCCACCTGGGGACTCATTTTCATGGAGCAAAGGAGCATTTTTCCGGGATATTCGCTGTTTTCGTCTACCAGGCGGCAGGCCTTCTTGAAGACGGCAATTTCCGCCCAACGCTCGTCTGCCTCACTCAACTCGATTTTGAGTTCCCGGGCCTCCTTTTGTAGATCCCCCAACGTCCCAAATCGGCCACTCATGAAGGTGATCACCGAACGCCATTTGCTCAAGTCCACGCCATTTTTCTCGGCCTCTTTCATGCCATCCACCACGGCGTTCATGCAGGCAACAAATTGGGAGATCATAAACGAAAGGGTGTTGTTGGTGGGAATCCCCTTGGCCGTCAATTGCCTGATTACTTCATACCCTTCAGCGGTCCCAGGCACTTTGATCATTACATTGGGTGAGAGGGAATGCAGTTCCACGCCCTGCGCAACCATCGTATCCACATCATGTCGAACCCTTGGGTCCACCTGCCCGGAAATAAATCCGAACTTATAACCGCTTGCCTCAAAAGTCGGCAGGTACACCTCGGCGCCCCGCCTCACAATCTCCTTATATGTATCCCAGAACACAACTTCAGCAGGCTTGCTCCGATCCTTTTCAATCTGATCGTCAATCCAGGTGACCCAGTAGGCAGGGTTATCCTTGATGGCACTATAAGAAAGCGGAGGATTGGTTGTGACCCCCCGGAATATATTCTCTTCCGGTTTATTGTCTTTACTGTAAAGGCGGTCTAACCACTCCTTCATCTCATCCTTATCAGATGCCTGATCAATCATCTTCTTACGCCAGTTGTCATAGATGATCGGCGAAGAATCCCACCATATCTCAGATTCCGGGTTTATTTCCCAAAATCTCTCTATTACACTCTTTATGGACATCTTTAATCCTCCTTTACAATTATACTTACCAGATCTCAATTTGGAAAAAAAGTCAAATTCCCTATTCAAAAAATACCAACTGGGCCATTGGAAAATGGCCCGTAATTACGGAAGGTAAATGTGCCTCCCCAAGGCATCTCTTGCAGCCTCTGCAAGAGATTCGCTCAGTGTCGGATGTGGAAAAGACGCCCTTGCCAGCTCTTCCAGGGTCGCCTCCATACGGATGGCTAAGATAGCCTGACCGACCATTTCAGCCGCGCCGGTCCCAATAAAATGTGCACCGAGCACTTCTCCATATTTCTTCTCGGCTACCACCTCAACGATCCCCTCGTTTTCAGAGGTGAGCATTCCAAAAGGATTCATTCCGTAAGGCGCCGCGCCCACAACCACATCGTGCCCCGCCTTCTTTGCCGATTTTGGTGTCAGCCCAACACTGGCTACCTGTGGCTGGGTAAAAAGAACACGGGTAAAAGTCTTGGGGTTCATAGAGGAATCCAACCCCATGGCGTTCTCCGCCGCA
>JABMQV010000788.1 GCA_013203065.1 Desulfobacteraceae bacterium
ACCGGTTTAGAGAGCGCCGGAGAGAAACAGCTGAACCCCACGGTGCCCGAACTTATTGAGAACTTACTATTTTTCAACCTTAAACCTGTAATTTTTTGCACCAATCGTATTGCCTTTGTGGTTGAAGACTAACCGGGAACAGATATGAAAACGATGAAGGTTAAACTCGAGGTCGTCCATTACATCCCAGGCAGGGCAAGAATAAAAATCATTTCAGGGTTTGATCCGTTTGTTTTTTTTGTGGTTGTAGAGGCGGGGCTTCGTGGGATCGAGGAAATTAAGAAAGCCGAACTCAACCCGTATGCGTGCTCTGTCACCGTCTACTTTAGAAAGGACGTCGATGTTTCCCTCATCCTTGAGGAACTAAAGCGTACACTTCTGAATGTCACCAACGACCCTGCATTTCCCCAGCAGCTGGAGGAGATCAAGGAAGCACTGACCTACGCTGATGGGGGGAGTATGAATGTATTTGTCCATGACAAAATCCTTACGGTTACACGAAATTTGGACTACGCAGTCAGGCGGGTGACGGGAAACACTATGGATATGAAGACCGCTGTGTCCGCTTCTTCTTTTAGCGCCGGCCTGGCAACCCTCTTGTTTGCGCCAGCTTTGCCGACACCTACCTGGCTTGTACTGGTTATTTTTGGATTCACCTCGTTTAACCTGTTCAAGGATCGCCCTGTCCACGCGGCCGCCCCGGGTGACCGCCTGGCGCCGGAGGGATTGGATGACAAACCGGCCGGGTAAGGAGATTGGATGACGGCTGTTCTGAGTGCGTGATGGTCACGATTAAAGAATATTTTCAGGCTGCAGAGAAACAGAAGGCCTCGGATCTCTATCTCAGCGTCGGTTCGCACCCCTGGTTGAGAATAAGAGGCGAATGGCACCCGCTAAAGTCCTACCCGGTTTTGGGTGAAGCCGAAATGCAAGCCCTTGTGCGGGAGGTGTTTGCGCCAAAACAGTTGCAGGATTTCCAGGCGCACCAGGATTTGATAGGCGCCCATACCATTCAGGGCCTGGGCCGTTTGCGGATCATACTTTCTCAAGGGCGAGACGGGCAGGCCATGGCGTGCCGGTTGATCCCGTTGGATGTTCCAGCCTTTGAAGGCCTTGGACTCCCGGCTACGCTCAAACGCATGGTTTCTGGCAGCAGCGGTCTTGTGCTGGTGATCGGCAGCGCAGGTTCGGGCAAGACCACCACATTAGCGTCACTTGTAAACCACATCAATAACAATTTCCATAAATCTATCCTCACCATCGAACAACCGATTGAGTTTGTCCACACCAATAACCGTTCCTATATTGAACAGATCCAACACGATGACATTGGCATGGGTTTGGATGGCTTTAGGCACACGGGCCTTTTGGAAACTGCGGATGTGATGGTCCTTGACGGTGTTCAGAATAGGGAAAGCATCTCCTTGGGACTTTCCGCCGCCGAAAAGGGACTGTTGGTGCTAGCCGCCCTGGAGTCAAACGGTGGGGTGGCAGAGGCGTTAAAGGGTATTCTGGATGCCTATCCTTTGGCCGAGCGGGAACGAAAGCGCCATCTGCTGGCCCAAACATTGCGCGGTGCGGTGTGGCAGCATCTTTTCCCTGTCGAGGGCAAACCGTATTGTCAACCCGCCGTGGAAATCCTCATCAATGACCGTGTGATATCCGGTCTGATCAGCCAACGGGGTGATCTTCATCTCGTGCGACCGACCATGGCCGCGGGCAGGATCAAGGGTATGCAAACCATGCACCAGGCACTTGAAATCCTTAAACAGAAATCTCTCGTGCAGGAAGATGAAATCTTATCTTTTGAAAATGAGATGTTGGCTTATTATGTTTATCCCGTTGAAATGGCGTTTTGATTAAGGGATAGCGGATTGTTCGCAGGAGGGACTATGAGCGAATCACAAGATTTGGCAACCGGCAAAACCGGGTCAAAAATTAAAGATTTATTTGTCTTGGCCAGACAAAAGAAGGCTTCCGATATCTATTTGTCCGACGGGGAGCATCCGGTGTTAAAGGTCCACGGTAAATTGGAAAGGCTTACGGAATATGGGGTGATAAAGGAAACCCGTATTGAAGATTTAGTCTATGCCATCCTGACGCCCAAACAACAGCAAGACTTTGAGAGCCGTATGGAACTGGAACTGACATACATGACTGAGGCGACGGGAAATATCCAGATCATCCTTTTTTCCACGCAGGACGGCATTGGCGCAGCCTGCCGCTTGATTCCCACCACAATTCCCTCGTTTAAGAAAATCGGGCCGGTTGATTCTCTAAAAAAAATAGCCTCTTTCCACCGGGGACTGGTTTTGATTACCGGCAAGTCGAATTCGGGCAAATCCACGACCATGGCATCGATTATCGACTACATTAACACCCATTCGAAGAAGAGCATCGTTACTATTGAAGATCCGATTCACTTCACCCATAAATCTAAGTCCTCGCTTGTTTTTCAACGTGAAATTGGTTTGCAGGCCCGGGATTATGCCGGCAGCATCCGCACCGCCATGCGCAGCGATATGGACGTCATTTTATTGAGTGAAATTGATGGGGCGGAAACCCTGGCCATGGCCATAAACGCGGCTGAAAGCCATCTGGTGGTGTGCGCCAGCACAAGCTTCGGGGGGGCTGCCTGGGCGATACGCAAGCTCTTCAGTTATTTCCCGAATGACCGTCAAGATTTAGTTCAGGTTCAGGTCTCCAGGGTGCTGCGGGCACTGATCTGGCAGCACATGATTCCCTTAAAGGGGCACAAAGGCCTTAAAACGGCCATGGAAATCATGTTCAACAACGAAAAAATTGCCGCGTTGATTCGGAATAATGAGTTGTACAAGGTGAACGACGAAATCGAAAAAGGCTCTGAAGAGGGCATGCAGACCATGGAAAAGAGTGTCTCTGGAATGGGAGAAGTAGCCGGAGTTATGGGGACTGTCTTAAATGTTGCCGAAATAGGAGTGGAGTTATTGGCGTTTATCTAGAACGAAAAGTCATATTCGGGACTCCGGCTCGGAGAGCCAAATCCGAATATTGAAATCCGAAATTTTTCGAACTGTGCGATCAGTCAGGACAGGGCAGCTTTGATATCAGGTTGTTTTCACCGCAGAGGCGCAAAGGACGCAAAGTCGTTTTTTGTAAACCTCTGCGATCTCTGCGCCTTTGCGGTGAACAAATAGCTTTTGTTGAAAATCCTGCTGGTTATCTAACCGTACAGTTCGAAATTTTTCAGTCGACTATCGGGAAAAAAGACATGGAAACAGAACTCAATTTTGTAGTTAAACATTCTCTTTCCGGACGGCTCCGCGTGGTGTCTCGTGCGCTTATATCCAATAAGGAGTTGACCCGTGGTATGAAGCTGCATTTATTGAATCGGCGTGGCATAACCCATGTGGTTGCGAATCATCATAACGGCAGTATAACGATTTATTATGATCCCAAAATCGTGGGAGAAGACGCTCTCTTTGACATGTTAGGCGGCGTCACTCGGGAAAAGCTGGTTCAGTTACACAGTAGATCTTTAAAGGATAAGGGAGAGGAGACAATAAGAAATCAGCTGTCCAAAGGCGGAAAAAAGAAAGGTGTCTGGCATTCGGCAAGCAAGTTTTTCGCCGGTGTCGGCATGGTCGGTGTGTTCATCCCCTTGTTACCGACAGTGCCCTTTTTATTATTGGCCGCTTTCTGCCAAGGAATGGGAAATGGAAGCAAAAACTGATTTCATTGTCAGACATTTTCGTCCTGGGCGCTTTCGTGTGGCCTTTCCCTCACTGGTATCCAACAAAGAGTTGACCCGTCGTATGAAGGTGCATTTGTCCGGTGGACCCGGTGTCACCCGTGTGACTGCGAATCATTACTGCGGCAGCATAACGATTTACTATGACACCCAAATCGCCGGAAAAGAATCTTTCTTTGAAATGTTAAACAATGTCACCTGGGAAACGCTGGATCACTTAAAAGATGAGAATTCCAAAGGCGCAGAAAAGAAAGCCATAAGAAAACAGGTATCCAAAACCAGTGAGGAGAAAAGCACCTGGAATTTATGGACCCTGGCGGGCAGTCTTTTTGTCGGATGCGGCATCATCGGCATATTTCTCCCCTTGATTCCGACAGTGCCGTTCTTATTGCTGGCCGCTTTCTGTTATTGGAAGGGTTCACCAAAGTTTTATAACTGGCTGATCAACCTTGGCGTTGTGGGTAAATTGATCAAGGATTTTCGCGAGGGAAAAGGAATTCCCGCCAGGGTCAAGCTTCATTCGATTGCGTATTTGTGGATTTCCATGGGGATTTCGATCAGCTTTCTGGTGTCCAATATGACCTTGAGAATTATCCTCGTACTGGTTGGCATGGGTGTTACCGTCTATATCTTGCGTTTGAAAACCGCGGACTAATCAAGACGATTCTCCGTACCGACGGTATCTCTCGGTCGTACCTAAATAATAAGGCTGAACGTGAGTGCTGTGCTTTCAAGATGTTACGATATGATCATCAATCCTCGAGTCAGGTGGATTCTTGCTTTTGCCACAGGGCTCCTTGTCTATCTTCTCATTCCCCGTGAAATAAAAT
>JABMQV010000789.1 GCA_013203065.1 Desulfobacteraceae bacterium
CGTCATCGATTCGCATAGGATATTGACGGGCCATAAAGCAGAAGTCACTACCCAGTTCAGACAGAAACTGTTCCAGGTTGTGGATAATGGCTGCCTCCATGTCCTTTTCAAGGTATGCACCCTTAAGTCCCAGGAAGTCGAGAAGGTAGGGGTCTTTGAAGATATCTTCATAGGCCGTGACTTCTGGCGCGCCTTTTTTCTTTTCCAGCGCAACGAGCCCTTTTGTATCACGGGAGAGGGCGACACGCTCAAAGAGGGCGCCATCGATCTTTCTCAGGAGTTCACGGGTGGACCAGCGCTCATGGGCGGCCTGCTCAAAATAGAACCCGCGCTTTACGTTGTTCTTGATCCCCAACAGGATTCGATAGTGGGTCCAGCCCAGATGGGAATGACTCCGCCAGTCAATGGGGAGAGGTCCTTTGGATTCTACAGGCAGTGCCTGCCGTTTTTGGGACGGCTTATCCGGGGTTTTAGTTGAGGACAATTCGTCAGGCCATACCTGTTCCAATGACGGCGACACTGATTCTATAGGCAGTGCCTGTAAAATTGGGTTGAGAACAAATTTGTCAGGCACCGCCTGACTTTTTCCTTTGGCCTTGGATTTGTCAGGCACTGCCTGACAAACCGCAAAATTCTCGAAAAAGCGTCTCATGTCCTGAAGATTGACCCTTGAGAATCCTTTGCCATACTCTTTACACAGTGACTCCGACAACTCCTGGATTAACTGCTTACCATAACCCGCCCTTTTCATGTTTTTTTGGATATCTTCGGTAATGATCCGGCCGATATTCCAGTAGAGATTCACAAGGACCAGATTGGCCGTTGAAGCCACGTAACGGCGGGATGAATCGATCAGTTTTCGGGTTTCAGACAGGACTTTGGGGAAAGGTGGCGTCTTTATGGACGTCTTTTTTTTCTTTGGCTTAGTCACTTTCCGCCTCCCGGATAATATCGCCTATGTTCACGGTAAAGCTCTTACGGCTCTTTACAGCCAGCTTGAAGGCCGGGTCTTGCACGCGGTAAAGGGTCGGATTGGTGGCGCAATCCACAACCACGTAGAGCCAGTATTTGTCCCGAACATTGACGGCCGTGGGCCACTCGTTCTCCGTAAGATGCACTGGGCCTCTGCCGGCGCGTCCCTTGACTTCAATGGCCACTTTTTCGCCATTACACCTGTGGCTTTCGAGGTCATATCCTCTTGCAAGATGGGGCGACGAAACGTCATATATACGCGCTTTATAGCGGTCCACCTCAAAATTGCGGGCAATCCTCATGGCCATATCTTCAATATTTTTGTCATAGGTCTCGAGTGTTTCAGGACTGGGATCCGGCACAACCAGGGCGACTGCAATCCTTTCCATTCTGGAGATTTCCAGTTGTTCCGGCCTTCGTTGCTCAAAAACGAGCGTCTTGGCTTTTTCCTCCTCAAGTTGTGCTTGCTCTTTTTTCACCTCTTCAAGCTCATTTGCCGCTTTTGAATCGCCCTGGCGGACGCTACGGGCCAATTCACTCCTGCGTTCGGCCAATTCGCTGAACAGAAAATCAAAACCGCGCATAAGGTCATCCATACGAGATGACGTATCCGCCTGGAAGGCGGCCCGTGTCTGTTGAAGATAGGTGGTTTCTGCCACCATTCGGGCGTATGCATCAGCTTTGGCAACACGCTCTTCAGGGTTGCGCAGCAGGTTTCCCGCTTTCCATAATGCGGCCGGAGGCGCCGCGTGCAGGGCCAATAGGTGATTGGGAGGGCAGATATTGAACTCACCTCTTTCGTCCCATTTCAAGCCGATTAACCGTCGGTCCATGAGATTGCTTAAAGACGAGCCGGGGCCTTTATCCGAAATGGATGAACTTTCGCCTAACTGACAGATATAAACCGCGGTATAATAAGGCTCTTCTGCCTTGGGATCACAGAATACGGCCCCACGCTGAATATCTTTTTGAAACCGATTCATTACTTCCTGACATAGTGCATCAAAAATCATGTCTCCGGGACGAAGAAAGGCTACTTTAGCGCCCTCCTGGTTAGGGAGGGAAATATCCCCGTGAACAGACAGGTAATCGGGGAGTCCATGGGACAGACTTTCAGCGAGATTCCTCAACCACTGCCCATCTTCACCTGATATCGAAAACCGTGCGGCTTCATTCAGATCACCCTCTATTTGCAGCCCCATGTATTGAGACGATTTTTCGACAAAATTTTGGATAAAGGCGGGGAGGAGTCGATTGAACTGCTCCACTTCGATTTCCGTATTCAGTTGCCCGAGACGCTTAGCTACATCACCATAGGTTGATGCTGTTTTTCTCTGTTCTTCAACCGTGCTTCTAAGCTTTTGTGTAGAAAAGATGGATTCAAGTCTCTTCTGGGCCGAATAGGGGGGAGTTTCAAACAAGGCATCTCTGAGTAGATCCCGGATCGAAACTTCCTGAAGACGTTGACCTATCACATCGAAGACCTTGTCGCTGCAAAGCTCCTTACGCGCTTCTTCCAGCTTGTCCAGGAGTGTGGTTAAAACATCGCCTTCCCTGGTATTTTTAGCAACCAGATTAAATATGCGCACTTCGGGATGTTTTTGACCAAAACGATGCAAACGCCCCATCCGTTGTTCAAGGCGCGCCGGGTTCCAGGGAATATCATAATTGACCATTACCCAGGCAAATTGGAGGTTAATGCCCTCTCCTGCCGCATCTGTTGCAAGCATGATTCGAGCACTTGGGGCGTCAGGATTTTTAATACCCAGGGATCGACGAAAGTCAGGAGTCATAAACAGTATCCTCTGCTCTTCTCGCTCCTTGACCTCCATACCGCCGTGTATAGAGGCTATCTGCCCGGTATATCCCAGCGCTTCGAACCTCTGACGTAAGTAATCCAAAGTATCCCGGTGTTCTGTAAAGACAAGCAATTTCTCGTTTTGGAATTCCGCAGACTCAATAAGCTCACGTAATTTGACGAATTTTGATTCATTAAGCGCTTCTCTTACCTCTTCGCCCAAGGTGATAATCCGCTCAAGGTATTCCACTTCTTTCTGCTGTTGTTCCGGATTCACCGGTTGGACTAAAGACAGGACCTGCCCTTCAACGTACTCATCGCTTTCAAGGCCAATCTCAGAGGGTTCGTTATCGTCAGCCGTGCTGGAGTCAAAATGGTCTATGATTCCTTCAAGGGATAAAGCCCTTTGCTCGATAAACGGCATATCCTCTTTCAAAATGCGAGAACGCCGCCGTTTAAGTGACTCCAACATGGCATAGATGGAACTGGCTAAACGCCGCTGCAGGACCGCTACCACCATGGCTGCAGCATTTTTATTGATGCTCTTACTCGTTTTGTAACTCCAACGCAAATATTCCGAAGAGGCATCGTAAAAATGTTGCTCGCCGGGAGTGAGTTTAAAAGAAATAGTCTGGCATAAGCGGGGCATATAAATGGGCTGGCCTTTGTAGTTAACCATTTCTTCTTTTAAACGGCGCAGGAAATACCTGGACTTTTTTTCAGGGGACAAAGAGGGTAGCGTATCCGGGGTAGAGAGGACCTTGCGATCAAGCAATCGCCAGAG
>JABMQV010000790.1 GCA_013203065.1 Desulfobacteraceae bacterium
CAGATCCAGCAGGGTACCACCCACCCCTTCGTATTCCTCCGGGATGACCAGTGCCATCCACCCCAGTTCAGCCATTTTGTTCCACAACTCCGATGTGTAACCCTTCTCGTCTGTTTCCATCTCACGGACAAGAGCGCTCGGGCATTCAGCGCCAAGAAAATCACGAACCGTCTTTTGCAGGATCTTTTGCTCTTCAGTAAGATTAAAATCCATCACACCGTCCTCCCATCAACCAATATAAAACCCAATTCAGACCTAATACGCCCTGGGCAGACCCAGACCCCGTTGGGCAATGACGCTCCTGCCCACCTCGCTGGTACCTGCACCGATCGTCGTCATAAAAGAATGGAGGAAATACCAGGAAATCCTTCCTCTCAAAGGCGCCCACTTTGAATCTTCGGTCAATTGGCCGTAAAGCCCCAGAATCTGCATCCCAACATCAACCAGCCGCTGTTCCAGTTCTGACGTGAAAACCTTTGTAATTTCCGGCTCATAAGACATTGGGAGTTTATTGCTTTCGAGCCATCTCGAGTGATCTGCCAGCAGGCCTGCCACCTCAAGCTCAATGGCGGCCTGAGCGAGCCTGTGACGGATCAATGGATCCTCAGACAAAGGTTTGCCATTATATTCCGTATCTTTGACGTACTGAATAAGATCCTCAAGGATCGGCATCAATCTGCCCGGCACAAAGACCTGGTTTCGCTCGGAACCCAAGGCTTCCATCATATAATAGAATCCCCTGTTCTTTTCTCCAATCATCCTCTTTTTGGGGACCTTTACATCGTCATAGTAGACCTCATTGGTCCTTTCGCCGGACATGGTCCACAAGGGTCTGACGGTGATGCCGGGGCTGTCCATATCCACGATGAACAGACTGATTCCCCTATATTTTGGAATATCCGGGCTTGGATCTGTCCTTGCGGCAAGCCAGTGATATTCCGAATAATGACATTCGGTATTGAATGTCTTTTGACCATTTACGATAAAGCAATCGTCCCCTTCAACGGCCCGCATCTGCATGGAGGCCAGGTCGGAGCCGGCGTTGGGTTCGGTATATCCGAGACAAAACTCTATCTCTCCATCGACAATTTTGGGCAGGAACTCCCTTTTCAGTTCTTCGCTTCCACGCCGCAATATGGTTGGGCCCACCATGGTGTACCCTACGTCAAGGGGTACATGGGCCCCCCACCGCTTCCCTAACTCGTCAAGGAGGATAAAGTCGTATGTCGGTGGCAGACCCTGACCGCCATATTCCTTTGGCCAGCTCAGCCCCAGAAACCCGTTGGCTGCCAGCTTGAGACTGAACTCACGTGCTTCAGGCCCAACCCCCAGATCTTCCCAGTTCTGACGGGCAATCTCCTCAGTTAGGTTCTTTTCAAGGAACTCCGCCAGCCTTTCCCGAAATTTTTCCTCTTCTTCTGTATATCCAAAATCCATATCGGAACCTCCCCCCACAAAAAAGTAGAACCCCTGGCCTAAAGGGCCTTGTAACGGTTGTGCCCCCCGGAAGGGGCGTCTCACGTTTCTTTCGGTTGCCATGTCCGGGGTTTTCTTACGGCATATGGATTGCCCCGCCGCAGAGCGATAAGGCCGCTTCCATCACCGCCTCTGACAAGGTGGGATGGGGGTGAATGGCATTCGCCAGATCATCCACAGTCATTCCCTTGGACATTGCCAGCACGGCCTCCGCAATCATGTCGGTCGCATGGGGGCCGATAAGATGGACCCCCAATATCTCACCCGATCCCCTTTTGGCGATGATCTTCACCATCCCATAGGTCTTGTTAAGAATCGAGGCCTTTGCGCAGCCATGAAAAGAAAAACGGCCTACCTGAATATCAAATTTCTTTCTTGCCGCTTCCTCGCTCAATCCGACGGATGCCACCTCAGGGGATGTATAGATACACAAAGGTATGGCCCTGTAGCTCATTTCGTTTGTCTGCCCCATTGCGTTTCCGGCCGCACATTCCCCTTCAGCCATGGCCACATGGGCCAGCATATTACCCCCCACAACGTCACCGACAGCGTAAATGCCGCGTATATTGGTCTCCATGCACGCGTTTACCAGAAGGGCACCGTTTTCATGTGCCAAACCAATCTTTTCCACATTGAGGTTGCTCAGTTCAGGCCTCCTTCCAACCGACAAAATGACCTTTTCTGCGACACATCTCTTGGGTTGGTCTTTCAACGCAAAGGTGATCGTACTTTTTGATTTGCTGCGCTGGATTTTTTTTACCAGTGCCCCGGTAAAGACCTTGACCCCTTCTTCAACAAGACTTTGCTCGAGTGCTGAGGCAATCTCCTTGTCTGCGCCGGGGACCAGGGTTTCCATTAGCTCGAGGATGGTGACAGTTGCTCCCAGACGTCTCAAAATCTGTGCGAATTCAACACCAACCACACCGCCGCCGATGATGGCCACGCTTTTGGGGAGGGTTTTCATTTCAAGAAATCTGTCACTATCCCATACCTGCGGTCCATCCGCTCCTTCCGTGCCGAGTTTTGCACTCCTCGACCCTGAGGCGATGATAATCTTGTCGGATGTTATCCTTTCTCCGGTCTCCATGATTTGGACGGTGGATCGGTCGATGAGTTCGGCAGTCCCTTTCACGATTTTTATTTTTCTTGCAGCCAGCAGCTTCTCAACGCCGTTTCTAAGTTGTTCGACGATGGAATTCTTCCGCTTCATAATTGCCGGGAAATCGACCCTGTAATTATCGCACTTTATGCCAAACACCTTGGACTCTTTGACGGTGTTGATCACCTCACCCGAATGAAGCAATGCCTTTGTGGGGACGCATCCCCGGTTCAAACAGACACCCCCTAAAAGGTCTTTCTCGATCAGGGTCACATCAGCGCCCATTCTGGCAGCCTTGATCGCCGCCGGGTAACCCCCGACGCCGCCCCCTATTATTGTAATTCTTGTCTTACGCCCAACATCCTCCACACCCAGGTCCTTCAGCTTAGGATCAGGATTTTCGATGAACGATTTGAGGGTACGCATGAATTTCCCGGCTTCTGCGCCGTCGATGGTGCGATGGTCGTAGGATAATGTCACCTTCATCATGGGCTTGATCATTACTTCGCCATCAAAGGCTACCGGTTTTTCAATAATTGCTCCGACCGCCAGAATGGCGTTTTCCGGTAGATTGATGTTGGCGGTGAACTGTTCCAGCCCAAACATCCCCATGGCAGAAAGGGTGAAGGTACTACCGCTGATATCATCGGGGAGGAATTGATTTTCTTTGCCTTTTCTGATCAGTTCGACACGGTCCTTTGCGATCTGACCGAGGCCCTTGTTGTTGATCTCTCGAATAACGGGCACAATAAGGCCCTCA
>JABMQV010000791.1 GCA_013203065.1 Desulfobacteraceae bacterium
CGGGCTGGCTGTGGCTCATGGCCAGGATCATTCTGTTTTCGTTATTTCTCATAGCGGGTTGCCGGATCGCCATGGTACGGATGGAAAAGCGGTTCGGGAGCCTGCCTCCGAATATTCAACTGTTTCTTTTCTGCCTGATGGGGTCTATCGGCCTCGGTATCCTGGCAGCCACCTCTTTCACCGGCCTGTTTCCATCGATGTTTTTCCTTACGGTCGCAACCATCATCCTTGTCCGTGGATTGATCTCGCTCTCCAGAAACCTAGGTTTCTATTTCTTCCCTGAATCCGCCTCTCAACCCGATGTGCTGCCGCCACTCTGGGCGGCGATATCCGCTGTGACCCTGGCGCAGGCCCTCCATATCCCTGAGGAGGTGTTTATCCCGTTTTGGGCGGCGTGGCTCCTGGGGTTGTGCTGGTACTATATCCGGCGTACGTTGAAGCAGGGGGGCTGGGAGCGGGTGACCCGGGTGATCATGATATGGGCCACCCCACTTCTGGCCCTGATGGCCGTGATGGGCTGGGGCTATCTCTCCATACTCTTGAGCAAGATCCTTTTGCTGTTTTTGCTCGATTGGCGCCTTGCCCGCTGTATAAGTGCCGGTTTGGGTGATCTCAGGGTCCGGTGGGAAAAAAGAGCGGGGGGGGACCCCCAGAAATTTGAGGGACGGAGCCTGGGATTTCCCATCATATTCCTGACCCTTTCGCTCTTGAGCTTTGCCTGGGCATGCCTGTCCCTTGGCGGGTTTTCCCTGTTTGTTGAGGTGATCGGGTACCGGCTTGGATGGGATAAAGTCACCTTCAGCATTTCCCGAATTATCGGCATCTTTGCCCTCGTCTTTTTGACCCGGGCCGGGATCGCCTTGGCACGGTCGGCAATTGCCAAGTTGCCGGAGCGCCACAAGGACCTCGATTCTGGTTCCATCCAGTCACTGGAGACCATTGTTACCTATGCCCTCTGGTCCCTGTTTATCCTTACCGCACTTGGTCTGCTCGGGATCTCTTTCCGAAACCTCGCGGTCATTGCCGGTGGCCTCTCTGTGGGGCTTGGCTTCGGCATGCAAAACATCGTGAATAATTTCATCGGCGGATTGATTCTGCTGTTTGGAAGGAGCATTCAGCCCGGCGATCTTTTGGAGATCGATAACATCAAGGGTCATGTCAGGAAGGTGACCATCCGCAACACGGTGGTTCAGAGCTTCACCGGCGCAATGATTTTTGTCCCCAATTCAACGCTGATCTCCCAGAAAATGATTAACTGGAGCCACGGGGATCGCAGATACCGCCAGGAGATCAATATCGGGGTGTCCTATGAATCCGACATCGAAAAAGTTACCGAACTGCTCCTTGAGGCCGCCAAGCAAAGTCCCAAGGTGTTGGACGCGCCACCGCCGAGAATCAGATTTCTGGACTTTGGGGAGAGCACACTGAACTTTTCGCTGAGGATCTGGATCAGGGGGTGGGCGGACAGGTATGCGGATTCAGAGGTGCGCTACCACATCAACCGCATTTTCAGGGAAAACGGCATCGAAATATCCTTTCCGCAAAGGGACTTGCACATCAGGTCCGCAGAAGGTCTCAAGGGTCTTGGCCGGGAGAACGAATAACTCTTGTCAAAACGGGGTCAAACAGGCGCTGCGGCTTCTCAATTCTTTTTACCTGATTGCTGGTGTGAATAGGACCGAAGAGGGAAAAACAGTACACTACGAGTCGGATATAGCTACCCGGGTGAACAGACAACTCCCAGGGCGGGACTTTCACCCGCTGGAAACGCAACATTATGGGCTGCGGTAGGAATTCTTCAATCGAATTCGAGGCCAGAAACTGCTATTTTTCCAGTTCTTCCTTAACGGCAATCCCGCTCTTTTCCAAAGTGTATGGCTTATTAGTATACCTCCCACTCCCCCCGCATCCGAAAAGTGGCTTTATGTGGACCCCCAGTAACGAGAGGTCTACACCGGCGGATTTGTGAAGAAACATATGGGTTCAGGGGATAACTCTACCCAAATTTCCTCTATTTTTAGTCCTAAGATCACAGATGAAAACCTTCAGCCACTGCGTGGCACAGGATCTCTTTCTTGGGCAATCATGTGATATTATGCAATAACTCAGGGTCTTCCCGCAAGGTGGGATGGTCCAGGCCTTGCTATGCGGGCAAGTGAGTGAATGGTTGTCGAATACCTGCCGCTTGTAGGCAAGCGGCATCTTCCCTTTGCGGTCTCAGCGGTGAACTATTGCCTTTTTCCTTGACTCACAAAGGCAATTCTCCTACGCTTCTTCCACAAAGACCGAAGACCCTTAAGGCAAATTGCTGAGGCCACGCAATGATTGGGCCAGAAGAAGAAACTGACCAGAGGCTTAGCAGCCTTGAAGAACATCTCCGTCACGAGAACCCGCTGCTTGTGGATGCGGTGAAGGGCTTCCGCCGTCTGGACAAGATTGCATATCGTATGGGGCTCTTGAACCGCGACCAGACCTATGCTGCTCAGATTGCATGGTGGCCCCTGGTTTCGGTGTTGGGAACATTTTCAGCCGGCAAATCCACCTTTATTAATCATTTTCTGAAATACCCCTTACAGGCCACCGGGACCCAGGCTGTGGACGACAAATTCACGGTCATTTGTTATACCACAGAGAAAGAAGTCCGTGTCCTACCTGGGATTGCCCTCAATTCTGACCCCCGCTTCCCCTTTTACAAAATGAGTCAGGAGTTGGAAAAGGTTCGGCCCGGTGAGGGAGGCCGGGTCGATGCATACCTCCAGCTAAAGACTTGCCCGAGCCCACATCTGCGTGGCCATATTTTTATAGATTCACCTGGATTTGATGCTGACGCACAACGTACATCCACCCTCAGGATTACGGACTATATCATGGATCTCTCCGACCTTGTCCTGGTCTTTTTTGATGCACGCCACCCCGAACCCGGTGCAATGCAGGATACGTTGAAGCACCTCGTGGCCAACACCATCGACCGTAAGGATTCAAGCAAGTTTTTATATGTCCTCAATCAGATTGATACCAGCGCGCGCGAGAATAATCCCGAGGAAGTAGTGGGTGCCTGGCACCGGGCTATTGCGCAGGAAGGATTGATGGCAGGTAAGTTCTACTGTATCTACATCCCTGAGGCCGCTATCCCGATCGAGGACGAGGCCTTGCGAAGACGCTTTGAGAGCAAAAGGGATCGAGATATGGCCGAAATCCATAATCGCATCCGACAAGTAGGGCTGGCGCGTGCGTATCGTATCGTGGGGGCTTTAGAAAATACAGCTCGAGACATCCAGGAACAAAAAACAAAACAATTGAAAGAACTTCTCTACCGTTGGAGGCGGAATGTGCTCTGGCGTGAGGCCACGATGCTCGCAATCCTTGTGATCGCTTACGTAGCGGTGGGGTTGTGGGCGGGTTATTTTGGTTGGGGTTATTTTGCTCCCCACCGACTAGACGCACTTGTCACCGCTCAGTGGGGGCGGGTATTGCTGGCAATTGCGGGTATCATCATCCTGATTTGTCTCCACTTCTTTGCCCGTAAATGGGCAGCCCGACCGGTGCTCGCATCCCTTAAACGTTCGATGCCTCCAGGTTTAGAGAAAGACCGTATGATCAGGGCCTTTATGAAGAATGTCCGGCCGTGGCGCAGTATCTTCAGTCTCCAACCTGTTGGATGGGGGCGCCGTGCCCGTAAGCAAGTCAAGAAGATCATTGCCGATGCCGATCGATTAGTTCAGACGCTCAATGATAGTTTTGCGGCGCCATCTGGTGAACCCGGTGATTCGAGGGGAGGAGAAGTGGATAAGGGGACATTGTTTCTTTGTTGATAAGTAGGTACGAAAGCGGTATTTGAAACGCATGCCACGTCAAGCCCGCATTGATGCCTGCCTGTGCGTATCCGCACGCAGACAGGCACCCGGC
>JABMQV010000103.1 GCA_013203065.1 Desulfobacteraceae bacterium
GAGAAATAATATCCCTGACCTGGCGCACGGCCGGCAGTCGATTCATGTCGGTTATGATTGAAGGACCATTATGCCTCACGCCCTGCGCCTACATTATTCCAGATACTTGGCACTCTTCATTTTCCGCCCTATCCGGTATTCGATATGTAGCCTGTTCACAGGCCTAATCTCGCGGATCATTTCGTCCGTCAGCCCCAGGGCCGCAACTCCTTCCAGTTTGGATGATTGCATCATCTTCAAACCGTTTACGCTACCCGGACCAAAACGGGGCGTGAACCTGGACTCTTGTTTGCACCTAAGACAGGCAATTCTCCCTTTTCGCGGGTCAAAAATGGCATCTCCCTCGCCTTTATAAGCCCTTCCGCAACCGCAACACCTGTCCAGATCAATCCCATAGCCCCCCAACGCCATGGCCCTTGCCTCAAAAAAGATGCGGAGAATATCGCCGCTCTGGCCCTCGCTTATGGCAAGAAAAGAGTCCTTTAACAACCCAAACATTTTTTCATCCGTTACGGCCAAAGGGAAGAGGATCTCGCTGAGTTCCGTCATGTAGCTCGCCAGGGACAAAGAGGAGAAATCGGATCTGAGCCCCGGAAATGCGTTGACCAGCTTGCATGAATGGAGAAAATAGAGGTCTCCCTTCCTTTTTACGTCATATTCCAGATTTGTCAGGCAAAATAGATCCAGGCAATTGGAAAAACGCCTTTTGCTCCTCCGTGCGCCTTTGGCCACACCCTTTAATCGACCTTTGTCAGCGGTGAAAAAGCTGATCAAAAGATCCGACTCACCGAACTCCCTAATCCGCAAGATAATGGCCAAAGAAACATGGGTGCTCATTCCCCGTCCTTAAGTATCCTCTCTGCCTTGTCATGGGCCCTGTGGAGGGACGCCTCTACACTGAGGCGATACTGCTCCATCTCTTTTGGGTCCGATGTCCTTGAAAAAAACAGGGGTTCATCCACTAAAATCACCTGGTGGGCAAAGGGCAGAGGCAGATATACCTGATTCCACGTCTTTTTGAAAATATATTTACGGGAAGTGGCCACCCCAACCGGAAACAGGGGTACGCCCATTTTCTGCGTCAGTTGCACAATGCCCATCTTACACACCCCTCGCGGCCCCTGGGGGCCATCCACCGCCAGGACAACGCTGTGTCCGCCCCGTATTGCCTTGATAAGGGCCAACAACCCTCCCACTGCTCCCCGTGTGGATGAACCACGGGTGATACGGTAGCCCAAAGCACTTGCCGCCTTGGCCATCATTTCGCCGTCCCTCGAGTGACTCACCAGCAGCGTGAGCCCGGCACGTCCAAAGTGCGGGAAAAGGGCCACCTCGTCACCGTGCCAATGGGCGGCAGCCACGTTGGGGAATCGGCCTGTCTCCTCAAGCCCAACAAGCCGGGTCCGAACCAGACGTGACCAGAACCCCAGGGACCTGGCCGCCCAAACAGGCCAACGGTCTTGTAACCAGCGCTTTTGAAAATCGGAAATCATAGGATATCTTTCAGAACAGCCGGAAAATGATTTACACGGTCTTCTTTCAACAGCCTGGAGGCAAAAATCGGCTCTTTACAATACCTCGGCTGCGTCACTGGGAAAAGAGATCCTCAGTTCATCTCCCACACAGAGACGATTATCCCTCACTTCCTTTCTTGAAAGAAGGATGTTGAGCGGCACACCGATATCGGCTATCGCCCTCACACCGTTATGTTCGTATATCATCTGTACCAGTCTTCCAACAAAGGTGTTTTCTCCGAACACCGGCTCTCCATCAGGAAAAATCATAACCTTTGCGGGATCGATTGAGAGCTTCACATCCCCTGTCTTTTCTGTTTTTATCGGAAGATTTATCTTGTCCTGAATCAGGCACGATCTATTCCCGTGTCCATCAGTGATAATTCTTCCATTGAATAGATTTTGAGACCTTTGAGACGTTAACCTCCCTTCAAAAAGTGAAATTACCCTGCCAGAAAGCCTTGAGGCCTGGGTCAAATTATGGGTGGTGAATATAATCGAAATCTTTTTTTGGGAATTTATTTCCTTGATTATGTTTTCTATGTCAACCTGGCTCTCCACGTCAACACTGGAGGTTGGTTCATCAAAGAGCATCACTTTCGGAGAACAGACCAGGGCCTGGGCAATGGCAACCCGCTGTGTTTCTCCGCCTGAAAGGTTATGTGCCTCGGCATCCACGAAACCGTGCATTTTCACCAGATCCAGGGACTCCCTGATGATCTTACCCCTTTCTCTCTTGGAAACCCCCCTGACCCTGAGGCCGAATTCCAGATTCTTATGGACCGTGGTCGTGAAAAGAACCGGGTCCTGCTGGACCATAACAATCTCCCGGCGTAAGTATGTCAGATTGTCCCCAACAAAATCGATGCGGGTGTTTCCATAGTTGAGTTCCCCGCTCGTTGGGGGAACCAGAAGGGCCAGGATTTCAAGGAGTGTTGTCTTTCCCGATCCATTTGGTCCCTGCAAGGAATATATGATGCCCTTTTCAAGAACCAGTTCCGGTATGTCAAGGACAGTCCTTTCCCCATAAATCTTCTTGAGATGGTTGATCTTATAGAGCATCAGACCCTGCTTCTCCCCTGTATATGATTGAAGAGGATGTTGATACTCAGGCTTATCAGGAGGAGAACCATTCCAAGGGCCACCCCCAGCACAAATTCCCCCTTATCGTATTCAAGGGCCATGGCAGTTGTCATGTTTCGGGTATACCCTTTGGCGTTGCCTCCCAGCATCATACTGATACCTATCTCTGAAATGACCCTTCCAAAAGCGGCGATGACCCCCGCCATTATACCGAAACGTGTCTCCCTGAAGATAACCAGCGCCGTCTGCAACGGGCTGGCCCCAAGGGTCATGGCGGTCTTCCTGTACCTCTCATCCACCCGGCTTGTGGCCGCGATGGTGAGGGAGGTCACGATAGGAAGAATAAGGATCACCTGCCCAATAACCATGGCGGTCTGGGTGTATAGAAGATCGAGGATCCCCAGGAGACCTCTCCTGGAGATAAAGGCATAGACGAGGAGCCCGACAACCACTGTGGGTAGCGCCATCAAAGAATTCAGGACAGTGATAACGCCCCTCTTGCCTCGAAATTCCTTAAAAGAGATCATAAAACCCGTGGGGATACCCAGGAGACTGGCGATCAGGGTTGAGCTGAGGCTCACCTTAAGTGAGACATAGATGATAAAATAGACATCGGGATTAAACGACCAAAGGAGTAGAATTGCTGACAAAAAACTGTCTATGAGGAATTCCATGGAATGATCTCTTATTCCCTTTCAGTCAAAAAATTGGTGCTCTCAATGGTCTCGGGTCCCCTGGACAGGATTCCAAGATCCAGACCATGCCTTCTGCCATATTTGTACGTCAGGCAGGTCCCTCAGTCGGCGAGGACGTATGCGCCCTTTCTTCATCCCGCTTTTTCGCCTTCCGCCTCCTGCGGCAATACCATCTTTCCGCACAGGCTCAGATCGTAACCCGCCAGATCCTCTGCCTGTTTTCTAAACTCGCTTTCGTGGAGGAGATTTAAGAACAGCTGTACCCCTTTTTCAAAAAACCGATCTTTAAGAATAAGGAAATCAAAACGCTCCCAGCGCAAGGGAATAAAGTCAAGATCCAGGAGGCCTGCCACGGCCCTTATGGCCGGACCCAGATCCGCCCTACCCGAAAGGACCTCCAGACCAACATCCAGGTGCCGCTGCAGTTCCCGGTGATACCCTTGAATCTTATCCCCCTCAATGCCGGCCCCCTCAAGCTCTTTGTCAAAAAGCAGCCGGGTACCTGTGCCCAAAGGCCGATTGACGACCTTTAAGCCGTGACCTGTCAGATCCCCAACCCCTTTAATCCCTTTAGGATTTCCCTTTGCCAGCAGGAAGCCCTGTTCCCGCTTGCAAAAGTTCACGACCCCGGGCAATTGTCCCAGTTCCTCTTTGGCAAAACCCAGGTTGTATTCCTGGGTATTTTGCTGAAGCAGATGACTTGTGGCCATATGGCAAAGATTTCGCCTGAGCGCCCGGATCCCCCCGAGGCTTCCCAGGTTTCCAAAGACCGCCACATGCCCCGGGTGACGGTCGTTGAAAAGCGAAATCGTCTTGTCCAACAGGATATCATTACTCCCGCCTATAATGAGCAGCCCTTGATAAGCAGGCAAAGGATCCGTTGTTTCAGGGTAGTTAATGGTCTCATTTTCCAGCCATTGCTCCACAAGGTGAAGGGGAAAAAGCCACTTCCCTGTCACTTTGGTTGCCGGGAGTCCCTTTTCTGCGATGAGGGCGTAGACCATCTTTTCGTTAATATTTAGAAATTGTGCAACCTCCCGGGTGCTAAGAAATCTTGTCTCTCCCATCCCATACCACCTCCCTAACCAGGGATTGGAACATTTTTGTAATTATTAGTCAATAGTGATCTCCCTTGACCTTTTGAAGGTTTTATGGTTACCCATAATTACCCCCAAAAACCCTTAATGACCATCACATAAAGAAAGTTGTAGGCGTATTCCTTCTTGACAGATGACTTACTTTACAAATATATCTCTGTTACTTTTATGGATACATCTGCGTTCGAGCAGGGCAGAAAATGTTTCGACCTGTGCGGTGAACAAATAGCTTTTGTTGAAAATTCTGCAGGTTATCTAACCGCTCAATTCGAAATGTTTCAGGATGTCCTGGATTTCAAACGGGTGATATCACGAGAATTTATTGACGGTAAACCCGAGGAGTAAAGATCCGGGCACGGGTTTCAGATGAGACCAATGGGGTCAAACAGTTCCTGAATAGGAAAATGAAAAGGAGGATCATAGTGAATCCACAAGAAATGAGAGAAAGAGCCATCGAGTTGTTTGCAAAACGATTCCACTGAAGTCAGGTAATCCTGGCAGTTGGTCAGGAAAAACTGGGTACGGTCAATGAAGCCGTTATCAAGGCCATGGGCGCATTTGGCGGCGGGGTTGCCAGTTCAGGAAATGTCTGTGGCATCCTTTCGGGCGGGGTGGCCCTGATTTCAGGTATCTACAGCAGGGGGAACCTTGAGGAAAAAGATGACCCTCGCATGTGGCGTTTGAGTTACAAGCTATTCAAGATATTTGAGGGTCTCACCGAACCTTACGGGGGCATCAATTGCAGGGATATTGCCAGAGTGGATTGGAGAGACAGGGAAGCCACCAAGGACTTTTACAAAAACCCTGAAAGCCGCCACAAAATATGCGCCCAGTTGGTGGGTGATGTTGCATTCGCCCTGGGTGAAATCCTGGACAAGGACGCTGAAACAGCCTCCTGAATCAGCAGTTACTTGAGGCATTTTTGAAGACAGGATACTACTGAAACACCAGGTACTCCGCAGTGACCGTTCCTTCACTGTTACCAATCGTCATGGAGTTTAGGGTTGATGTTGACGATCGGGAGGTGAAAGATGGGTTGCACCCTCCCTGCAGCGTCAAATTCTTGGATGTGTCAAGGGAAAGATCTTCATCATAAGTTCCTTGGGCTATCTTTATGAAATCCCCGGAACTTGCAGCGTCGATGGCCGCCTGGACGGTGGAATAGCAGGGTGTTTTGCCCCCACATGATCCTGTCGCCTCCACGTAAAGGAACCTAAACCCCAGGGATTCAAGGGCGGCGTCCACCTGAATCCTTGGCTTGTAATCGGGGTTGTAGATGCCCGGACATATGGTGGTCACAGACGGGCCTGTTGAATTCAGGGCGCCAAAAAACTGTGTCACGGTCCCAGTGGCCTTGTACTGTTTCAGCAGGGCCCAGGCCCCTGTCACATGGGGGGCTGCCATCGAGGTACCGCTTTTTGTCCCATAGCTTGAATTCGAAGCACCGGTTGCCGAGTAAATCTGGTACCCGGGGGCAAAGAAGTCAAGCAACGTGGCACTCCAGTTATTAAAGCTCGTTTCCACGTCAGCATCGTTTGTCGCACCCACTGTAACGGCCGATGAAATGCAGGCAGGACTACCTACATACCCGCAATACCCTTCATTTCCGCTAGAAATCACGGTTGAAATTCCCACGGCACGAAGGTTGTCAATCGCCGCTTTCCGGGGATCAGTATCACAGTAAGAGGCGTATTTGCCCCCACCCAGGCTCATATTCGCAGCGGCGATGTTATAGCTCCCCCGTATGGAATAGATATATTCCAACCCTTTTAGCTGATCTGAAGGATAAGATAAGACACAGGTATTGCTTGATCCGCAGATTGATCCGGTAAACGGCGAAAATACCTGGACAGCAACAATGTCAGCATTTTTGGCTACACCAAATATCGTTCCGCTGTTACCCGCGGCGATCCCCGCCACGTGGGTGCCATGGTCATATCCGGTGTAGCCGTAATAGTGTGCCGCAGCGCCGCTCCCGTACATCTCGGTGCTCCCGTTGGGGCAGGCACTGTCTGCTGAGAAACACGCCTCAACAATCGTCTTTCCCGCAAACATCTCATGGGTGGATCGGATCCCGGTATCGAGAATCCCCACATACCACCCGGAGCCTGTGTATCCATACCCCCATGCCACATCCGCCCCGATAACATCAATCGAGTCATTAAGACTTGGAGGCTCAGGCCCATCGTCTGCAAAAAAATCCTCCAACGGACCTTTTTCGCTTCCCTCATATCTGTTGAACCTGACGGGTACGTCTTCAACAATATCCAGCACCTCCGGAAGAGACCGCAAAATTGACAAGGCCTCCACTGAAACATCGAGGGCCAGAAAAGGTATGGTTGAATACGTATGGTTGATTCGGTATTCGGCCCCATTCAACCGGTAAAGCACCGAGTCCGCAACGGAACGAATGGCCTCGGCCAACAAAGCATCTGCTTTACTGCGATCCAGAGAATCCGCCTTTCCCCGCTTACGGCCTGAAAATTCTTGCGAATCCTCCGTCAATTTTCCGATATTCATTACATTCAGTTGAATAATTACCTTGACAGATCCTTTGGCAAGGGCCTTTTCTGCCAACGCCTCGTAGCCATCCGGTTTGGTTCCATTATCAAACGCGTTCGCTAGTCCACCCGCTATCAAAAAAATCGCACACAGAAAAGTAAGAAGGGGGACCACAATAAACCTTGGATTTTTCATCACAGCGTCACTCCGGTTGATTAGGATATCTGTAACTTCTCAATAAGTCCGGAAAAAATAGCAGGATTTTTGGAGCAATAAAATATTACACACCACGGAGGATGAAGTGGGAATCCCCTTTACTCGACGGTCCGTACTGCCTTTATGAAACTGGTTGCCTCTTGAATCTCATAACGGGAGCCTTCCGCGCTCCCATACCCGATCTCAATGGCGCCTGATGAGAAATCCACATAATATGCGTTGTCCCTTTCCCGATCCGTGCTGCGGTCTGAACTCCAGCAGACACTCTGTTCTTCATCAAAAAGAGGGTCAATATACTGCCCGGTTTGTCTCACCTTTGGCTTCATCAGGGAGCCCAGCTCTTCAAGGGTGGGAACACGCCAGTCATTGTGGCCCAGGAACCTCTCTCCATTGAGATCTTCCACATAACTCGCGGCCCCCCAAAATCTCCGCTGATAGGAAGAGCCCTTTTTCTCCCACATGAGTCCGGTGGACCTGTCCGTAATGGTCCCGTCGCCATTATCCACAAAGTCATTACGAAAGGAACCCGCCTCATTCGTCTTTTTAAAGAAAAAATTGTTTCTGAGAATCATTTTTTTAATCCCGGATTCCATTATCTCCTTGGGTTCGTGCCTTAGTCTTATCTTAGAGATTTTACCGTCTTTTACTTCCTTGGGAATGTAAGCGAGTTGTCTTTTCCCGGGCTGCTCCCCTTTGGGTTTATCGACC
>JABMQV010000104.1 GCA_013203065.1 Desulfobacteraceae bacterium
TCCATGTGCGAGGCAAGACTGCCAAACCTCAGTAAATAGCTACAATTTCAATAAGTTGTAGAAGTTCCGAGACATTGATTTAACTGTCATTTCATAAATTTGGTGAAAATGGCCGGAGCTTTCCGGCGAACTGGAACCTAATGTAATGCAGAGATCTGCAGGGAAGGATCGATCGTGATGAATACCAATATGAAAACCATAGAAGGAAATGAAGCAGCGGCCCATGTGGCATACGCCATGAGTGATGTGGCCGCCATCTACCCAATCACCCCCTCGAGCAGCATGGGCGAGTACTGCGACGAATGGGCGGCCCATGGCCGGCAGAATATCTTTGGGCAGACACTGAAGGTGGTGGAGATGCAGTCGGAAGGGGGCGCAGCAGGCGCGGTTCACGGGGCCCTTTCCGCCGGTGCCCTGACAACCACCTTCACGGCCTCCCAGGGCCTTTTGTTGATGATCCCCAACATGTATAAGATCTCCGGAGAGATCATGCCGGCGGTCTTTCACGTATCCGCCCGCACATTGGCCACCCATGCCCTTTCCATCTTTGGGGATCATTCCGACATCAATGCCGTACGCCAGACCGGGTTTGCGCTTCTTGGATCCGCCTCTGTCCAGGAAGTGATGGATCTGGCGCTTGTGGCGCATCTTGCCAGTATCCGGTCCAGCATTCCCTTTGTCCATTTCTTCGACGGGTTCAGGACCTCCATGGAGATCCAGAAGATCCATGTGATCGACTATGACGATATGGCCTCACTGGTTGACTGGGAATCCATCGACGATTTCAGGGGGCGGGCCATGAATCCCGAATATCCGCAACTCAGAGGGACGGCCCAGAATCCCGACATTTTTTTTCAGAACCGCGAGGCAGCCAATCCGTTCCATGACCAGGTGCCCTACATTGTGCAGGAGGAAATGGAAAAGGTGGGAGACCTGGTGGGCCGAAGATACAACCTTTTTGACTACGTTGGAGACCCCGAGGCGGATCGGGTCATCGTCTCCATGGCCTCCAGCTGTGATGTGATCGAAGAGACGGTCAACTACCTCAACGGGACGGGAGAAAAGGTGGGTCTCGTGAAGGTGCGTCTGTACCTGCCATTTTCCAGGGAACACTTCTTGAGGACCCTGCCCGCCACGGCCCGGGCCGTGGCGGTGCTTGACAGGTCAAAGTCCCCCGGGTCGCTGGGAGAGCCATTGTACCAGGACGTCTGCACGCTCCTTGAGGAAAAGAAAGACGATTTGATGATCGTGGGGGGGAGATATGGTCTGGGGAGCAAGGATTTTACCCCGACTATGGTCAAGGGCACCTTTGACAATCTCCGCTCCAACGAACCCAAGAACCACTTTACCGTGGGCATTGTGGATGATGTGACCCACACCTCTCTCGAACTGGGACCGGATATGGAGACCTCCCCGGAGGGGACCGTCAGGTGCAAATTCTGGGGGCTGGGTGCGGATGGAACAGTCGGCGCCAATAAGAACGCCATAAAGATCATCGGCGAAAACACGGACATGTTCGCCCAGGCCTATTTTGCCTATGACGCAAAAAAGTCCGGCGGGATCACCATTTCCCATCTCCGATTCTCTCCCCACAGGATACAGTCTCCCTATCTGCTCACACACTCCGACTTCATCGCGTGTCATAATCCTTCGTTTGTAAACGAATATGACCTGTTGGAAGGCATCAAGGAGGGAGGCGCCTTTCTGCTGAATTCCCCCTGGACCCTGGAACAGATGGAGACGGAACTGCCCGATCACCTGAAGCGAACAATCGCCTTGAGAAATCTGGAGTTCTACACCATTGATGCCGTCAAGATCGCGTCTGAACTGGGGTTGGGCGGGCGTATCAATATGATCATGCAGGCCGCATTTTTTCAGATTGCCAATGTCATTCCCCCGAAAAAGGCCTTTCAGTACGTGAAGGAGGCCATAAAAAAGACATACGGAAAAAAGGGTGACGAGGTGGTCAAGATGAATATAGAGGCCGTGGACAAGGCCGTTGGGGCCCTGGAAAAACTTGAAGTCCCCAAGTCCTGGGCCACGGCGGGTCATGAGGCCTACCTGGAAGAAGACGAACCGGAATTTGTAACGGAGGTGATGAGGCCCATGCTGGCCCAGCGGGGGGACAAGCTCCCGGTGAGCGCCATGCCCCCGGACGGGATTTTTCCCACGGGGACCACCCAATATGAAAAGAGGGGCATTGCCATCAACACACCCCAGTGGATTCCGGAAAATTGTATCCAGTGCAATCAGTGCGCCTTTGTCTGCCCCCATGCGGTTATCCGCCCTGTCCTGGCACGGGAAGAGGA
>JABMQV010000792.1 GCA_013203065.1 Desulfobacteraceae bacterium
TTGGACGCTCACAAACCATTTGAAATCCTCTTTCCCACTCGGGGTTAAAAGAAGAACGTTTTCCCAGCGATATTGCCTACTATCGTTTATGAATAAATACACCGGAAGTCAATTAAAATGCGTTCCCGCATAAAAACTATCGGGTTATCATAAGGCATCTGTTTGACAGATACGGTCAAAATCGGGTGATCTTTTTTGAGGCCAGTGAAGGTTGGTGATTACGAGGCGTGGCAAGGGAAAGGCAAGAAAAGCTGTGGCCCAAGAAAAACTCGGATGAGGGGTGTAAGTTTTGGGAGAATAGGGCGGGTTCGGGTCCCTAGAAAGTTCCTGCCCCGGAAGCCGGACGCGGTGAAAGGAAGCCCCCGACCACACACCCATCAGTTGAGTTGCGGGTGGTATGAAATGTGGCGATTTTGAGGTTGGTTGTGGGGTATAGTGCGGGGTATGCTAATTTAGGGCAACAAAAAAGGGGCTACGTATCTAACGTAACCCCTTGATTTTACTTGGTAGCGGGGAATGGATTTGAACCATTGACCTTCGGGTTATGAGCACGACGAGCTACCTGACTGCTCCACCCCGCGGAAGCTTTTAGTATATGTTCTGAATATTCTTTTGTCAAACAAAAAATGGAGGCTACCTCACCGGGAGCCTCACAACAAAGGTCGTGCCTTTCCCAGGCACACTGTCCGCCCATATTTCTCCCTGGTGGGCTTCCATGACCTTGTAAGATATGGAGAGGCCGAGGCCTGAACCACTGTCCCTGGTCGTGTAGAATGGTTCAAAGATCCGAAGCAGGTTTTCCTCACTGATTCCGGTCCCTTCGTCGCTCAAGCGGATTTCAACGCCGCCATTCCATTCGCCGGTGCTGATTCTGATTGTGCCACCATCCTCCATGGCCTCAATGGCGTTAGCAATGACGTTTATGAAGACCTGTTTCAACTTGTCAGGGTCACAGCTTATCTCCTCCAGGGTAGGGGACAAATCTGATTGGAATTGGTATTTCTCGGGGGAATATATCCCACCCATTATTTTCAGCACGTCTTGAATCACCGAATTGATGTCAGCGGGTCTTTTTACAAGATTATAAACCTTGGTAAAATCCCCCAGATTTGCTACCAGTTTTTCGAGCCGGGCGACTTCCTCAAAGATCATATCCAACTTCTGAATGGCTTTTTCATCCGTCAGGTTAGGCTTTATCTGATGCGAAAAGCCGCCTATAATCATCAATGGATTTTTTATTTCGTGTGCCACATGGGCCACTGTCTGACCCACTGCTGCAAGACGCTCGGAGCGCAATAATTTTTTCTCCAACTGCCTCTGAACAGAGACATCTCTTATAATGGCAGTAAAGGTAACTCCCCCCTCCATTTCGTGATGGGAAAGGCCCACTTCAATGGGAAATTCTTGACCGCCTTTTCTGAGAGCAGAAAGGGACAGGGTCCTTCCCATGGCCTTGGGTTCACGGGTTTCCATGAATCCTCTTACAAATCTGTAGTGATCCCCATATTGGGGGGGGATAAGCATATTGAGATTTTTTCCCAAGACCTCATCCCTTGAATATCCAAATATCCGTTTTGCCGCGTTGTTAAAGAGCACGATCTTGTGGTCTTCATCAATGCTTATGATTGCGTCGGTTGCCGTATCGAGTATGGTCTTGAACTTCTTCTCGGAGGCATGAAGCTTCCGGATCAGGTCCCGATAATCCGTTACATCTCTGGAGATCTCCAAGAAGTGTCTGGGGGTCTCTCCCTCAATGGCAACAGGATACATGATCCGGACAATTTCTTTTGTGTCACCCTCTGGTTGGCTTATCTGATGAGTCACCTCCACCTTTTTTCCAGTCCTTTTTGCTTCTTCCAGAGGACACAAGTGTTTTCCCAATTTACATGGCTCATTCAACTGATGGATGATTTCATAGCATTTTTTTCCGACAACCGCCTCTTTTTTGACATGGTAGTTATAGAGAAACCCCTTGTTGACATCCTCGATAATGAAATCCCCGCTGACTACCATGATTTCTTCCCTTATCCCTTCAAAAA
>JABMQV010000793.1 GCA_013203065.1 Desulfobacteraceae bacterium
ATTCAAGCCACCACTTCGAGGGGTGGTGGTTGACTTGTCCCAACCAAACGTCAGGTCAGGTTGAGCATAAACCTTGGATTATCCTTGACCATCATCTCCAAATGATTCTGAGGGATACCTTTATCATAGAGGACCTGCAGGAACATCCGCAGACCGTCGGCAGGCGCCGGGTTGTGAACCTGCCCCAGATCGGTTCCCAGGATGGTCCGTTCGGGGCCCACCGCTTTGATCATCTCTATGATCCCGTCAATCCCGGCCTTGGTGGGCCACATGGGATACATAAAGATCGCCAGATGTTCGATAAAAGCCCCCATATCGGCCAGCTCTTTCTGCTCTTCTATGGTGCCGTTGATGATGTACTCGGGGTGATTTACGTAAAGTCGCTTGACGCCCCGATCCTTGGCAGCTTTGATGACCTCTTTTGCTTCGGGAATGCACAGGTGCCCGGTCGCCAGCATAATATCGGCGTCAGCTACCAGATCGATAACGTCATAAACCTCGGGAAGCAGTTTCCCTTTTTTGTCAAAGACCGTAATGGGTTTCTCCTTTAGCTTGTGTTTTGATTTTTGCTGCATGGACTTGCCAAACTCGGGGGCGCCCATTTGGTCCAAATGGTTTTTTGCCGACAAGGTGGGGAACCAGACAATTTTGGCCCCCAATTTTATGGCAGCATCTACGGCAAACGGGTTAATGCCGCCAACAGCGTTGTTAAGGACAACGCCACCGTAAACCTCGATGCCATTGATCAGTTTGCGTACAAAATACATGCGATCGGCCGTATAACCGTGATGTTCCTTCAGGACAACGGCACGCATACCATATTTCCTTGCCCCTTCGGCGACCTCAACGTGATCGACTAACCTCGGGAAAAGGCTCGGCGCTGAATGAATATGTAGATCTATGGCACCTTGCATCAATTCTAAATCTACTCTATCTTGTGTCATTGTTCTCCTCTCTGAAGAAAGTGTTCAAATAATCAAAAAATCACTCCGTATCCCCCGGCTCTGCTACTCGAGACCGTACTTCTTCATGATTCTTTTGACCGTCCCGTCTTCGATGATCATTTTGAGACCGATATTGAAGTCCTTGCGCTTCCGCTCGTTACCTCTCTTTTTTCCAAATATTAGATGTAGCTTTCGTATTTCGAGAGGCGGCTCCATAAACTCCAGAACAGCCTTTCCTTCCGGCACGAACTGATTGATAGCCGCTTTGGCAGCAAGTTTGTCGGTGATGAAGAGGTCGATACGTCTCCGGGCCAGCTTTCTAAGGTTGGCCTTCTCGTCTCTGGCCACCTCCTTCTGTAAGTAGTCCGCTGCCGCAAACTCCTTCGGATATGCAAAGCCGAGACATACACCGATCTTGTAAGGTGCCAGGTCCCGCAGTGTCCTGTAAGAGATGTTCCTGTCCTTTCTCTTGTAGAAGCCTAGCGGACCCTCGGCAAACGGGTTGGAGTAATCAAACCTTCTAGCCCTCTTATCCGAATAATAGGCAGGATAGCCAGCATCATACGCACCCGATTCCACATCTGCCATGACTCTTTTTGGGGGCTTGAAACCAAACTTTGTTTTATAGCCGACCCTTTTGAAAGCTTCGGAGATTATTTCTGAGGTAAACCCATAGTTCTCCAGTTTTTCGCCAACATATGGTTTCCATTCGGTGGTGGCGAGGGAAACGACTTTCTCTGCTCCCATGCCATGCGCTGCAAGGAGCAGAATCAGTGGAACTATGAAACAATTCCAGTGCTTCATCTCCCTTCTCCCAGAAAATAAGCCGAAAACCTCTAAAATGGGGTTTACCCCGATGTTGCAGGAAATACTGGTGTTTCCTGGAGAACAACCCGTTATTACAGCATGAAACGCGTCTATTGATCACGTTAGACGAATTCACATTCAGCGAAGTGCTCTGTTGGCATCAATTGCCAGACTTCAGGCTTGTATAATAGCATATTTTGTGAATCCAGGTGAATTCTAATGCAACATCGGGGTTTACTTAAGATACATGGGGATGCCTGCTACAATATAGACCACCCTGTCGGCCAAGGCCGCCAGTTTCTGGTTCAGAATCCCTGCCAGGTCCCGAAATTGTCTTCCCAAAGGATGCTCGGGCACGATTCCAGTGCCCACCTCATTTGAGACAATGGTGATCGCCTGTGTCCTATGGGCTAGTGCCTTCAAGAGACGTTCCTGGAATTCGGGTGCTCTCTCCGCTCCCTTTTTCAGGAGCACATTCCCCAGCCACACAGTAACACAATCGATTAACACGGCATCCACATTGCTGCATTTTGTCTCCAAGGCCCCCGCAAGCCTTAGGGGCTCTTCCAAGAGTCCCCATTTCGGTCCTCGGGATTCTTTGTGCAATCTTATACGTTCGGCCATTTCTTTATCGGAAACCTCAGCCGTTGCAAGAAACAGATAGGAGGCGTAGGTTTCTTCGATATGGCGTAAGGCCCAGGCGCTCTTGCCGCTCCTTGCCCCTCCAAGGACAAACACCAATTTTTTTGAGGAAGATGTGTTCATTCTAGATCAACAGGGGCGGGGGAGGTAAATGAATTTGTCAACCGAGAGGAAATCAAAGGGAAAATTGAGTCCCTTCCCTGGCGGCCACAACCTCGATTTGGGAGTTATTCCTTAAGACGAGATCTTTGCACGTTGTTTCTATCGAAGCCATTCCCTGGTCGGTACGGGAGGGATCATGGTGAAAAAGGATCAGTTTTTTGACACAGGCCTTTTGTGCCAGTACCAATGCGGACCGATAATCCGAATGTCCCCATCCCCTGTGTTTATCGATCTCCTCCGGCGTAAACTGGGCATCGTGGATCAAGATGTCCGCATCCCTGCAAAACTCCGCGTAATCGTCAGGGTGTCTTCCTTTCCACGCATCTTCCGTAAGTTCATTGTCCGTGATAAAGACGAGGGTTTTTTCCCCTTCTCTAAAACGGAAGCCAAGTCCCCCCTGGGGATGGTGGAGTGGGATGGTGTCAATGATGACACCGTCAACATCCATGGGCCCCTGCCTCAAGGTGTCCAGGAACTGGATCTCAGCTGTCAGGTCCTCAAATTTGACGGGGAAATTGCCATCGCCCCTCTTGGTGGCAAAGATGGAAGTCAGGCCTTTCATACAGGCTGGGCAGCCATCGACAGATATCTTGGCATCGGGCTCGAAGATTGGGTCGAAGAAGAGAAACCCTAAGACATGGTCCCAGTGAATATGAGTCAACAAAAGGAGTATCTCCACCTTCTCCTCTTGGGCCAACAGATGTTCACCCAAGGGCCTCATGCCCGTCCCGGCGTCAATTATTAGCTTTTTGCCGGTTTCAAGGGTAATTTCGAGACAGGTGGTGTTCCCGCCGTAAACCGTAGTATCCTTTCCGGGAGCCGCAATGGAACCTCTTGTTCCCCAGAATTTACACTCCATGATGTGCCCTTTTCATGAGCCCGATGGCGCCCTCGGTGTCTGTATTCTGCAAAAGATACTATGTCAGAGTAAAAACAGGGAAACATATTATGTTAATCCCCCTGCTGTGTCAATCTAAATAAATCACGTTAAAACCCCTCGACCCTGGCAATGATCTCCTTCATGATTTCATCGGCCCCGCCGCCGATGGAAAGCAGGCGCGTATCCCTGAATTTTCTGGTAATCAAGGATTCGTTCATATAGCCCATTCCGCCGAACATTTGTAAACAACCATTACTGACCTTAAAACTCAGTTGACCGGCCAGAAGCTTCCCCATGGATATCTCCCGGGTGGCATCGAGCCCTTCTATCTTCATTCTGACGATGTGATAGGTCAGCTGTTTCAGACACTCAATATCGGTAATCCAATCAGCAAGCCTGTGTCTCAAGACCTGTTTGGTGATCAGGGGTTTGCCAAAAACCTTTCTCTGTTTGATATAATCGATCGTCATGTCGATGGTGTCCCTTGCACCGATATACGATCCGGGCAAGGCATAAAAGCGTTCGTGCTGGAACTGTTTCATCTGAATAACAAAGCCTTCACTGTCTTCCCCAATCAGATTTTGGGCCGGCACCCTCAGGTCGTCAAAGAAAAGCTCTGCCGTGTCACTGCATCTCATGCCGAGTTTGTCCAGTTTCTTACTGACCACAAATCCAGGAAGGTTGGTGGGCACAACAAAAAGACCAAATGAGTGATAGCCGGGGTCATCGCTTGTCCTGGCCAGCAACGTCACGAAATCGGCCTGACAGCCGTTGGTAATAAACAGCTTGGACCCGTTGATGACATATGAATCTCCATCCCTCACCGCTTTGGTTTTGAGACCGACCACGTCCGATCCGGCGCCCGGTTCGGTCACGCCGATGGCCGTAACCATGTCACCTGCTATGGCCGGCCTCAAATAAGTCTCCTTGAGATACTCGCTCCCATACTCGTGGATGGCGGGGGTGGCCATGTGCGTTTGAACCCCGATAGCCATGGGCACCCCGTCTGCCTTGACGTGGCCCAGTTCTTCGAGAAAAACCAGATCAAACCAGTAGTCGAGTCCTTGCCCCCCGTATTTTTGGTCAACCGTGATCCCCAGAAGTCCCAGGTCACCCATCTTTTTGAATAATTCGTGAAGCGGGACGTTCTTCTCCTCCCAATCATCAACGTTCGGGTTAATCTCCTTGTCGACAAACCTCCTGACCATGTCCCTTAGGGCAGTATGCTCTTCGTTGAAATACATTGTCACTTACCTTTCCGTAGCGTTCAAAGGTTCAAGCCTGCCCGCCATCGCTCTCGCTCAGGCGAGGCGGGCGGGGTCCAATGTCCGATGTCGAATGACGACTAAATGACAATTGAATGACGGCCGCAGGCCAAATGACAATGAA
>JABMQV010000794.1 GCA_013203065.1 Desulfobacteraceae bacterium
GGCTGGACCTGAAGTTAAATAATCGCAAGCCCCACCATCAAGGGGTCTGAATTCATGCTAAACGCAGATTAGGTGAACCTGATATACGGCTGTGCCATCACACGGCCGGACACATCCTCTAGTGTGGGTTTCTTCCACTCCTTCTTACCATCCTTGTTGACCTTCTTTCCTGTGTCGCGATCGAGGACCTTTTTTCCACCCTTTTTTTCTTTCATTCTTTTTCACCTCCTATAGATTGTTGGTTTCTTGCCCCCTTCCTAGTTGAGAGAGCAATTAAAAAGTTTGTTTAACTCTGTGAACCACCTCCTTCCATGACTACATTTCATAATCCTATTATTCATAATTTTAAAATAAAATAACGATATGTTAATATCAAAATTTCAACACCATTTTTCTAAATAGATGCCTAAATGTGGAAGAATCCTCACAGTTCTAATCATACAAACCGTTATGAGCAGCCGTTCGGCCGACTGCCATGGCCGGGGACAGCGCGAGAAGTTTCCATGTTCGTTTCAGTTCCCACCCGCGCAATTTTCTCCCGCAGATCCCTTTCAATATCATTCTTCAGGGCTCTGACAGGCGGCAGATCAGTACTCTTTTGCACGTCCTTTAGCAGCCACTTAAACAGATTCACCAGATAGTCATTTACCCCCTTGAACCCGCGGCCGTCCACGGATTTACACCAATACACAGGAGATTCGGGTCGGGACATGTCTCGGAGAACATACAGGCAGGCATGAACCATTAGTTCGGACATCCATCTAACGCGCTCATTCAGGTAGGAGATCTCACCCTCAAAACCTAACGGACCCGTTTCAGCAGGTCTTCCCTGTTCCTTGAAATGACTGTAACCAGAAGTGCCCATCAAGACAATCTGACAATGGCACAAAAGGTTGGCCGTTCTATCCAACCGGTCTAAGAGGTTATTGCGTTGTAAAAACTCCAAATTGTGCTTCAGGTCCTCCACAGTGCTATCCGGCACGAACATGAGGAACCCGACTTCCGGCTCGATTCCCACAGAGCGGCACAGGCTGATGGCCCGTTCGCTCGCTTTAAGGGAAGAACCCTTGTGCAGGCATCCTATCACCGACGCGGATCCGCTCTCAATACCCAGCAGAAGGCTCTGTAAACCGGCCAAAACAAGACTCTCCAGGATCTCGCCGTCCAGGTCGTTGGACCTTGTTTCCATCCCAAAAGCGATTCCCAGAGGCCGAATCAGTACGACCAGTTCCAGGATACGCCGTCTCCCCTTTTTGCCCGGGCCGATAAAGTTGGGGTCCACAAAGTAGAAGTCCCGGATCCCCTGGTCCATGAGCTGGGTCATTTCTTGAAGCACATTATGAGGGGTGCGGCCCCGCCACAGAGGCCCATCGTTGTAAAAGGCCGGCACAGGGCAAAAACTGCAATGATTGTAACATCCCCTGCTGGCCAAAATGCTCGCTGTATCTTGAGGTCCCAGATCCCGGATAGGAAACGGGAATCTGTCTGGATTAGGTTCCGGGATTCGGGGGCCTGCCATCCGCACCCATCCCGAGGCCCGGTAGGCCAGGCCTGGGATGTTTCCCCAATCTTCCCCTTTGCACAACCGTGCTGCCAGCTCTGCCAGAGTGTCTTCGCACTCGCCTACTACAATGGAATCTACAGCCGTCACCTCTTTGATAATGACATTGTAGCCCAGAGTCGGGAAAAAACCGAACAAGTTGATGTGCCCTTCAAACCCGGCGGATCTTAGCCGGGAAAGAAAACAGAAAAGCCTTGTTGTGTGTTCCCAGAAATAAACAGCATTTACACAGAGCATGGCAGGGGAAAGGCTCAGGATCTCTTGTTCTGTCCTGTCAAAATCCCAACCTTTTTTTGTGGCGTCAAGGAGGCATACTTCATGGCCAGCCTGCTCCATACTGGCGGCGGCGTAGCCTCCCATCAAGCAGGACCACAGCGGGGTGTTTGCAATATCGTTAAAGCGTTTTTCCGAACGGATTCTGGGATGTTCCAAAACAATTATGGCCATGAGGGATTGTCCTCCACCATCGATTTGACTCCCAGCCGTGAAAAAATGCCAGAAGCGTGACAATGGGCTTCCATTTCATGCAGCACATGGGCAAACTGCGGGGGATTGTAGTATACAGGGTAGAGCAGATCGATCCGGGGATCCAGAAGTCCCCTCTTCAGGAGTTTCTGCGTCAGGGGGGCGTAGGGGTATAATCGAACGTTATTGAATATGATGGCGCCCAGGTTCCCCACCGGTCCATGGATGTCCAGGATCTGGTCCAGCATGTCCTTGGCCTCCACAACATGGGCCCTGGTCTCTCCCGGCAGGTTGATCAGAAAATGGCACATGGTGAGGACCCCACTTTTGGCGGTGATATGTGCCGCCCGAAGGATATCTTCTTTGGTTATCCTCTTGTTGAGTACCTTCAAACCGTGGTCAGTCAACGCGTCTGCAGAAAAATAGAAGGCCACCAGCCCTGCTTCCACGGCGAGATCCGTCAATTCTTTCGTCAGGCTGTCTTCCCGAAAAAAACCGGTCCAGCTCACCCGCAGTTTTCGTCGCAGGATCTCCCTACAGATGGCTTCAAAATGATCATCTGGGCGGTTCACCACCGAATCGGTAAAATGGAACAAACCGAACCCATGATCTTTATTGAGACGCTCCATTTCATCCACGATCTTCTCAGGCTTGCGGAGCCGCACTTTCCCTCCGCCCAGAGAGGGATATACGCAGTAGCCACATTGCAGATCGCACCCTCGTTTGCCCTCAATACCCATAGCCGCTACATACCTGTTACTTTTCGTATAATCTTCGGGACGGAAGGAATCCAGATCCATCTCAGGCAATGAATCCAGGGATATGGGACTCCCCATGGGGTTTCGTTCAATGCGGTCACCGTTTCTCCAGATCAACCCGGCCACGGATCCGGGCCGTAAAGACGGTGCCAGCAGTTGTGGAAAGGCCGACTCTCCTTCCCCGATCAGGCCACAGTCAATTTCGGGGATCTCCTGCATGAGACGCTCTCCGAACAGGGAAAAGGCCGGACCTCCGACCCAGATCCTGGCCTGAGGGGTAAGCAAACGAACCATACGGGCCGCCGTTCTCAGTGAAGACAGATAGGAAGTCTGATGGCCCGCCAGAGGGTCCAGATTCCTAAAGGAAAGGGTCACTATATGGGGCTTTACATTTACCAGTTTATCTTTGAGTTCCGGCCACGGGTCCGGATAAAGATTCATATCAAGGACCCGCTTTTCGTACCGGTCCGGTATCAGTCTGGCCAACCTGGAAAGCCCCAATGGGTACACCTGTTCTCCGGCACCCAAATGGGAAGTGGGCACCTGTACAAGCAAAATTCGCATATGCATTACTCCATAAACAAAAGGCCGATGTATTTCACATACTGGTCCTTGTTCGCCACGGGTTTCAGGCTGATTCCGGCGTTTCGAA
>JABMQV010000795.1 GCA_013203065.1 Desulfobacteraceae bacterium
ATTCCAACATTCCACTATTCCATTGTTCCAACTGTTCCAATTGTGAGCGAAGCGAACTAAGTTCTAACATGGAGGTTGTTTTATGACGCAAATCTTGGGGCCGAACGAACTGTTGGAAGACGTTCTTAGCAAGGATCTTTGCATCGGGTGCGGTGCCTGTGTGAATCTGTGTCCGTACTTGAAAACCCATAAGGGAAAAACCGCCATGCTCTTCCCATGCACACTAACCCGGGGGCGGTGTTATGCCTATTGCCCAAAGGCAGAAGTGGATTTTGACGAAATCTCAACGAGGCTTTTGGGAGAGTCTTACGATGGAAGCGACCTGGGGTTCTACAAAGAGGTGATGACGGGCCGTGCCGGAGACAAGATGGATAAGGGCCCCTTCCAGGCCGGCGGCACCGTTTCCGCACTCATGACGTTTGCCTTGAAAACGGGGATGATCGATGCAGCGGTTCTAACCGACCGGGAGGGTCTGGTTCCGGTCTCATGTATAACTGATCGACCTGAAGAGGTGACAGGATGTGCCTCTTCCAAGTATATGGCGGCCCCCACCTTGGCCTCCCTGAACCAGGGGATCCGGGAGGGTTACGGCCGTATAGGTGTGGTTGGGACCCCTTGCCAGGTGACGGCGGTGGCCCAGATGCGGTTTAACCCTCTGGAAAGGGAGGATTTTAAAGACCCGGTCGCCCTGGTGGTAGGGCTTTTTTGCACCTGGGCTTTGGACACCAGACGTCTGATCGCCTACCTCTCTGAAAAAATGGACATCTCACAAATTCGGGGAATGGACATCCCACCCCCCCCCGCTGAGATTCTGGTCATCCAGACTGGTGATGAAAAGCTGGAAATCCCCCTGGATGAGATCCGGCAATTGATTCCTCATTCGTGCCATATCTGCCCTGACATGACGTCGGAGTGGGCAGACGTATCCGTTGGGGTCCTGGAGGGAGAACCCCAGTGGAACACTCTCATCATCCGAACCGACAAGGGGAAAAAGTTCATCGAGAAGGCCTGCCAGGAGGGCTATCTACAGGTTGAAAAGATGCCGGATGAGAATCTGGACCACCTCGGTTTTGCCGCAGGCAACAAAAAGAAGAGGGCTTTTACCCAGGCCAGGGAAGAGGGCGTCCTCAACAGCACCGAAGATGGAAAACGATCGGCTTTAAGGGTGCCCACCGAGGTGGTCGAGAAAATCATTGGATAAGATAGGGAGGAGATATGTCACACTTAGTTGAAGGCCAGAAAGGAGATCGGTATTTGTTCATGGGTAACGATGCCATTGCCCGAGGGGCGCTGGAAGCGGGGATAAGTGTGGCAACGGGATACCCGGGCACCCCTTCTTCCGAGATCATCGAAAAACTGGCCGAGGTTTCAAAAGAAATGCCCCTTTACGTGGAGTGGTCGATCAACGAAAAGGTGGCCTTGGAGGTGGCGGCGGCCGCCTCTTTTGCAGAACTCAGGGCTCTTTGCGTCATGAAACAGGTCGGCGTAAACGTTGCCTCCGATTTCCTCCTCCACCTTGCCGCCTCCGGTACGAGGGGCGGAATGGTCCTGGTATCATGCGAAGATCCGGGGGCGTTGTCCAGTGGCAACGAAGGGGAATCGCGCCCTTTTGCAAAGCTCGATGAGATCCCGCTTCTGGAGCCAGGTGACTTCCAGGAGGCCAAGGATATGATAAAATGGGCCTTTGAGCTCTCGGAAGAGATCCACAACCTGGTGATGGTGCGCAGTGTCACTCGCCTCTCCCACGCGAGCGGAAACGTGATCTTGGGAGAGCTTCCCAAAACAGAGGCCCATGCCCGCTTCAAGCACGACGGCTTCATCTTAGATGAGATGGAGGGAGCGGTCTCCAGTTTCCCGGTGCCACACAAACACGGCCGACAGCAGGAAAAGCTCCAAAGGGCCGTTGCCCTTTTTGAAGATTCCCCCTTCAACACCTATGCAGGACCTGAAAAACCCGAGCTTCTTTTAATCACAAGCTCTGCCTGCCACCTTTACAGCAAGGAGGCGATCCAGCTTCTGGGGGTACAGGATCGTGTGGGTCTGTTGAAGCTGGGAACCACCTGGCCCCTCCCCCCCAAGCTAATGGAGAAATACCTGAGCCTGACGGATAAAGTCCTGGTTGTGGAAGAGGTCCTCCCATTCATGGAAGAAAATATCATGGTCATGGCGACTCAACTTGCCCCTAAAATCGGGATCAAAACCTTCTTCGGCAAGAATGACCGGTTACTTCCCACGGTAAATGAATTGAACCCGGATCTGGTTGTTGCAGCCCTCTCAAAGATCCTGGAAATCGATTATGAGGCCGCACCCGCGACTTATGTGAAGCAGGCCAAGGAGCTTGTTTCTTTCGGTGCCCCCAACAGGGACCTCACCTTCTGCCCGGGCTGCCCGCACAGGGCCTCTTTCTGGTCCATCCACAATGTTCTCCAGATGGATAACCGGCAGGGGTTTGTCTGCGGAGACATCGGGTGTTACTCCCTGGGCATACTTCCAACTGGATTTAGCACCATAAAAACCATGCACGCCATGGGGTCCGGAACCGGTCTGGCCAGTGGCTTCGAAAAGCTTGGGAAATTTGGAATGGACCAGCCTGCATTGTCGGTATGCGGCGATTCAACCTTTTTCCATGCGGCCATGCCGGCACTGGTCAATGCGGTCCACAACAAATCCGATATCACCATGGTGATATTAGACAACAGCGGTACTGCGATGACAGGCTTTCAACCCCACCCCGGTCTGACAGGGGACGCGGCCGGAGATGAAGTCCCTGCCGTTGACATTCCTGCGATCTGCCAGTCCTTTGGCGCCAGGGTGAAAATCTGCGATCCATTTGATATGGAAAAGACTCAAAAGACCCTTTTTGAGTTTCTTGAGGACAAAGAGGGGGTGAAGGTCCTGATTTTGAGACAGATATGTGCGTTGAGTCCGGAAAAGAAGGGAAAGAAGAAATACGAAATATCCGTGGATGGAAAGGTCTGTCTTGGGGAGAATTGTGGATGTAATAGGCTGTGCACGCGGACCTTCAGGTGCCCGGGCCTTATCTGGGACAAGGAGGAGGAAGTGGCCAAAATCGACGAGGTGATCTGTGCCGGCTGCGGCGTGTGTGAGTCCATCTGCCCATCAGGGGCCATCAAGAGAGAGGAGGTGGCATAGGTCATGGGAGATCTTCAATTGTCATTCGACCCTTATAACTTGATTATCACCGGTGTGGGAGGACAGGGGAATGTTATGGCCTCCAGGGTAGTTGGAAACATGTTGTCGCAAAAGGGGTTTGATATTACCATCGGGGAAACGTTTGGGGCCTCCCAGCGTGGCGGATCAGTCATGAGTCACCTGAGGATCTCTTCCATATCGAGTTTTTCTCCCCAGATACCCAAAGGAAAGGCCCATATGGTTATCGCCCTGGAGCCGACCGAAGCGATCCGGGTTCTGGCGAACTATGGGAACCCAGAGACGAACGTCCTTTGCAATACTAGGCCCATCCGATCTATAGCTGTCATCTCCGGTGAAGTTGACTATCCTTCCATTGAAGATATGAAGAAATGGATTTCGGGACTTTCCAAAGAGGCCTGGTTTTTTAACGCTACGGATGCGGCTATAAAGATGGGTAACCCGATTTTTGGAAACATCATGTTGGTCGGTGCCCTTGCGGGCACCAACGTTCTTCCGCTGGATCGTGAAGGCTTTGAAAAAGTCATCTCCGAGACCATGCCCCCTGACAAGGTGGAGTCAAATCTTTCCGCTTATGATGCGGGAGTGGACATGGTCCGTCCATAAAAACAGAGGGTCACCGTCCTCTTTGTATACGGCTTAAAACCCAACCATCTAATATCAAACAGATTATAGTTTTGCCCTCGCAAAGAAAGGAGTCAACGATGTCTGAATATCAGGTTCTGCCGGGAGCCGAGCCCTTCTTCTTTGAGGGGAACGAGGTGGGGTGCCTGGTCTCCCACGGTTTCACCGGCACCACGCAGAGTATGCGATCCCTGGGTGAGTTATTGGCCCGTGAAGGGGGCTTCACCGTCATCGGGCCTCGGCTCAAGGGGCACGGCACCGACCCGGAGGATATGGCCCAATCTACGGCTGAAGAGTGGATCCGAAGTCTGGAGGAGGCCCTGGTGACCCTCCGTGACCGCTGTTCCACGATCTTTATCACGGGTCTGTCCATGGGTGGCACCTTGTCCCTCTATATGGCGGCGATGTATCCTGACGTCTTCAAAGGCACAATCCCTATTAATGGCGCTCTTTTTACCGATATGCCCGAGTTCACCGGGTTGGCATTTGCAGCAGATGCCCCGGCCACCATCCCCGGGATCGGCTCTGATATCAAGAAACCGGGGATAACCGAATTGGCGTATCCCGATGTGCCCGTGCCGGCTATCCGTCAACTCTACGCGCTGATGGGAGTGACGCGTGATCTGGCGTCGCAAGTAACCTGCCCCACGTTGATCTTTCAGTCCAGGGAAGATCACGTGGTGGCACCAGACAACGGGCCATACATCCTTGAGTCCGTCGGGGCAACGGATAAGCGATTGATTTGGTTAGAGAACTCCTATCACGTCGCCACACTCGATAACGATAAGGAGTTGATCGCCGGTGAGACGGTAAAATTTATCAAAAAGTACATATAGTTATAGTGAATCGCAGATGAATTGATACCGTTTTCAGCTAATTTCTTGCTCATCAAACTGTAAATCTTCTGTCCAAAACTCATCCTCGATTTTTCTTATCCTCTCAATAATTTTTGCGCATGTTTTGCC
>JABMQV010000796.1 GCA_013203065.1 Desulfobacteraceae bacterium
GATCGCTTGAGATTCTCTTTGAGCTTCTTTTTCTTTATCTCTTCCACATGATCGAAGACATCCTCAAAAGATCCAAATTCCTTGACAAGATGAATAGCGGTCTTTTCCCCCACACCGGGGACACCGGGGATGTTATCCGAGCTATCTCCGGACAATCCCATGACGTCGATAAATTTTTCAGGCTCAAGCCCATAGGCCTCTTTCAGTCCCTTGTAATCAGTGACCATGTCCTTCATCGTGTCCAACATGGATGTGTTGGGCGTGATGAGCTGTCTGAAATCCTTGTCGCCGGTTACCATCACCACCGGATGGCCCTTTTCTTCACATGCCCTTGCCAACGTGCCGATGATATCATCAGCCTCATATCCCTCCTTCTCAACCATTTGGATACTAAGATCTTTTACAATGGCCTTTGTTATGGGAATTTGTGCGGCCATATCCTCCGGCATAGGGGGGCGATTGGCCTTATACTCTGGATAGATCTTATGTCTGAAGGTGGGACCCCTGACATCAAAGACGATGGCGAGATACCTTGGCTTCTTGTCTGCAACAAGCTTCAAGATCATCTTGGTGAAGCCAAAGATGAGGTTTGTGGGGAAACCCTTTGAGTTGGAGAGATGTCTTATGGCGTGGTATGCCCTGTGGATATAGGAACTACCATCTACTAAGTAGACTGTTTCTTTCTCTTGAGGCATAGTCCGGTTAAACCTCGAAAGGCCCGGTACCCGGAAAAGGGAAAGGGGAAGAAACGTGGATCAAGGCCTCATTACTTGGCATAGTCCACGGCCCTGGTTTCGCGGATTACAACCACCTTGATCTGGCCGGGATAGGTCAACTCCTTCTCTATCTTTGCCGCAATATCCCTGCAAAGGAGAAAGGCCTCATCATCACCAACCATTTTCCCCTCTACCATGATACGGATCTCTCGTCCGGCCTGAATGGCAAAAGACTTATTGACCCCGTTAAACGACATGGCAATCTTCTCGAGGTCTTCCAATCTCTTGACGTAAGACGCCAACATCTCCTGGCGTGCCCCAGGTCTTGCGCCGGACAAGGTATCCGCTGCCTGTACCAAGACGCCGAGGACGGATTCAGGCTGGATGTCTTCATGGTGGGCGGCAATGGCATGGACCACCTGGCTTGATTCGCCATGTTTTCTAGCCAGATCAGCTCCTATGATCGCATGGGGTCCTTCCACCTCGTGGTCAACGGCCTTTCCGATGTCGTGGAGCAGCCCCGCTCGTTTGGCCTGTTTTACATTCAATCCAAGTTCTGCCGCCATAATTCCGCAGAGAAAGCTGACCTCCCTTGAGTGCTGAAGCACGTTCTGAGCATAACTCGAACGGTACCTTAAACGACCGATGAGCTTTATAAGTTCATTATTGATACCGTGTACACCCACGTCAAATGTGGCCTGTTCTCCTGCCTCTTTGATCTTGGCCTCAATCTCCTTGCTGGCCCTGGTGACGACCTCCTCTATCCTGGCCGGATGGATCCTGCCGTCATCTATCAGTCTTTCCAGTGAAATCTTGGCCACCTCTCTCCTGACCGGGTTAAATCCGGATAGTATAACGGCCTCCGGGGTGTCATCAATGATAAGGTCGATGCCTGTCGCGGCCTCTAATGCGCGGATGTTTCTGCCCTCCCTTCCAATGATCCTACCCTTCATTTCTTCGTTTGGAAGATTGACCACAGATATGGTCCTTTCCGCCACATAATCTCCGGCATATCTCTTTATGGCCAAGGCCAGTATCTCCTGGCTTTTCCGATCGGCCTGGGCCTTCGCCTCGTTTTCAATCTTTCGGATTATCTTTGCGGCTTCATGTTTTGCTTCTGATTCCATTGAGTTGATGAGTGTCTTTTTGGCTTCATCGCTCGACATGCCGGCGATCCTCTCAAGTTGTTTCCTCTGTTCCGCAATGCCGCGATCATAGTCACTCTGTTTTCGATTTAGATTTTTTTCAATCCCCTCAATGGACTTTTCTCTCTCTGCAATCCTATTTTCCCTCTTTTCCAGATGTTCGGTCTTCTTATCTAGGTTCTCCTCCTTGTGAAATAATCGTTTTTCCTGGATCAATAGCTGCTCTTTCTTCTCTTTGGTCTCCTTTTCGAACTCAATTTTCGTTTGATACAGGGTGTCCTTGGCCTGAAGGGCAGCCTCCTTCTTTATTGTCTTGGCCTCCTTTTGGGCATCGGCCAGTATTTTTTTTGAATATTGCTCTATGGAATCGACCCTGCTCTCCACGATCTTCTTGCGAACAAAAACACCGAGTGGTATGCCAGCCGCCAGACCCAGCAGAATGATCCCCACTATTTGCATGGTAGTCATGATAAAATAACGCTCCTAACCAATGTCGATACAGCTTTTACTGGATAAGCTAACCACATGATTAAACTATAAAAATAAGTCCTGGTTTTTCTATCGCTCCATTGCCCCAAACCGGTTAGCACGGGCAGGCCTATGAAATTTACTTCAAATGGGCAGAAGCCGAATCACTGTCCTCTGACTTGGATTCTTGGCATTACCGGGACAACCGGAAAGGACGCAGGGGGTAATCCTGACACAAAGAAGGGGTAGACGGGCTGGTCCGAGATAGAACGGACGTTCTTAACCAGGTTGATCTTCTCGCGTTAACAACTTCATATTGGGAAATTTAGTGGAAAATATATCTATATGGAGTCTAGCAAACATATATATATGGATCACCCGTGGTGTCATCAGCCCTCTTAATCCTTACCCGACAAGTTTAAAGTAGTTATGGAGCCCCCTCACACGCCTATCCGTAGTGAATAATCTCGTCTGATTTCCTCCTCTTTCGTTCCTCCGACCAGTGTTGAAAACACTCAAAAAAAGAAGGGTATCCTCACTTCATTATGGAGTCAATTTGGTAATTGAGAGACCTTGCCCGCTTCTGGATGTCGCTTATGAGCACATCCCGTTCTTTCAGCACCTGAAAGTAGTCGCTGGCAATATGAAAGGCCGCCAGTATGGCCATTTTGGTCTCCGGGAGTCTATCCGTATTACTCCCAATTTCCAACAGTTTTTTATTTACGAATTGGGCAATCTCCTGAACAAGCGCTTCATCTTCGTCACTTCTCAGCAGGTATTCATGATCGAGAATTCTTACTGTGATGGGCTTTTCCAAAAGCTGCCCCCGAAGGATCTAAACTCCTATGCTTCTACCCGTTCAATTTTCTCCAAGAGAGAGACAATCCTCTGTTTGGCCCTATCCCTGCCCGAGTTCAAGCTTTCTATTTGTTCGGTCAAATCCGCCACCCTTCCTTCTTGGACCCGGAGATCCTCTGCAAGGGATTCTTTTTCCCTTTTTAGGGTAGTTATCAATTGGATCAGATTATCTATCTTCTCTTCCAACAATTGAAATTGATCAATATTTTCTTCCAAATTCACGGATTCTGCCCTTCCTTTCTCTCTTCAGATTTATTTATACTACCCTTCAAATCTCCAAAGGTCAATAAAAAAGGCAAGCACTTTTGGCTTGCCTTTTTTCTGATATAGCTGGGAAGTTTTTTGGGTTACTGGGTTACATTGGCTTTTCAGCAATCTTTACACGGACGATGGCCCTTTTTAGTGCAGCCTCGGCTCTCAAGAAATCAACATCTTCGACCCCTCGACTTTTTACCAGCCTTTCCTTGGCCCTTTCCATTGCCTTTCTTGCCCGTTCCAAATCGATCTCACTGGCCTTTTCAGCAGCATCCACCAGGATTGAGACTTTATCGTTGGAGACCTCTACGAAACCTGTGGTAACCACCATGGATTCCTGGTTTGCTCCATCAGTGAACCGGATCTCTCCGGGGACAATGCCTGAAAGGAAACTAATATGCCCGGGAAGAACCCCAAACTCTCCAAGGGAGCCGGGCGCCACCACGCTATCCACTTCCTGGCTCACCAGGACCTTATCAGGCGTTACAACCTCAAAAAACAATCTTGCCATCTCTCCGTTTCCTCGATTAGGCCGCCTCCGCGGCTATCTCCTCGGCCTTCTCCTGGGCCTGTTCTATACTGCCCACCATATAAAAGGCTGCCTCAGGCAGGTCATCATGCTTGCCTTCAATGATTTCTTTGAAACCCTTCACGGTTTCTGCAACCGTCACATAGGCGCCAGGCCTCCCGGTAAAGGTCTCGGCCACATGGAAGGGTTGGGAGAGAAACCTTTGGATCCTTCGAGCCCTTGCCACGGTCAGCTTATCTTCCTCGGAGAGCTCATCCATTCCCAGGATAGCGATAATATCTTGAAGGTCTTTGTATTTTTGGAGGATTTGCTGGACCAGCCTTGAGGTCTGATAGTGATCCTCACCCAAGAAATTGGGGTCCAGGATTCGGGAGGTAGAATCCAGCGGATCCACTGCAGGGTAAATGCCCAATTCGGTTAATGGCCTTGAGAGAACCACCGTGCCGTCCAAGTGCGCAAATGTCGTGGCAGGAGCGGGGTCAGTAAGGTCATCGGCAGGCACATACACGCACTGGACAGAGGTAATGGATCCCTTTGTTGTGGAGGTGATCCGTTCCTGAAGCTCACCTAGATCCGTCCCAAGTGTGGGCTGATAACCCACAGCAGAAGGGATACGCCCCAAGAGCGCAGAGACCTCTGAACCGGCTTGTGTAAACCGGAAGATATTGTCAATAAAAAGGAGGACGTCCTGGCCTTTTTCATCGCGGTAATATTCAGCTGCCGTAAGGGCCGATAATGCCACCCTGGCTCTGGCGCCGGGCGGTTCGGTCATCTGACCATAGATCAATACAGCCTTTGGAAGCACCCCTGATTCTTTCATTTCCAAATAAAGGTCGTTACCCTCCCTTGTCCTTTCGCCAACGCCGGCGAAAACGCTGATACCCCCATGCTCCATGGCGATATTATGGATCATCTCCATCATGACCACGGTTTTACCCACACCGGCGCCCCCAAACATCCCCATCTTGCCGCCCCGGGGAAAGGGCACGAGCAGATCAATAACCTTGACCCCGGTCTCGAGAACTTTAACGGATGTGTCTTGTTCTTCAAATCCGGGAGCGTGCCTATGGATGGGCAAGAATTCGGTTGCATTTACGGGACCAAGCCCGTCAACAGGTCTTCCGACCACATTAAGAATCCTACCCAGTGTGGGGTCTCCTGCGGGCATCATGATCGGATTCCCCGTATTCTTGACTGTCATCCCCCTCACGAGGCCGTCTGTGACGTCCATTGCGATACACCGCACCACATTATCTCCCAGATGCTGGGAAACCTCTATTACCAGGTTATCCTCCCTATCATCAATCGTAGGATTTGTGATAGTCAATGCCGTCAGGATTGCCGGGAGATCCCCCTCCGGAAATTCGACATCCACGACAGGGCCCATAACTTGAATTAATTTACCAGCACTCATGATTTAAACAAGACCTCCTTCTATATCGTTGAGTTGTTGAGTTGTTGAGTTGTTGAATGGTCAAAGTCAAAAGCGTGAATGCCGCAATCATTCTGCATTTCCAGCTACTCAACGACTCAACCACTCAACCAATTGACTAAGATAACAGTATTTAGGCCTTTCTAATGGCCTCGGCACCACCGACAATATCCATCAGCTCTGCGGTAATGGCTGCCTGTCGCGCCTTATTATAAACGAGCGTAAGATCTTCAACCATTTCACTGCAGTTCTTGGTAGCATTATCCATGGCGGTCATTCTCGCAGCATGCTCACTAACCTCGTTTTGGAGAAAGGCATTATATATCTGAACACTGATATGTTTTGGCAGGAGCTCTACGAGAAGCTCTTCGGCGCTGGGTTCACACAAATATTCTGCAGCGGCCCCTTCAGAAGTCCCCTCGCTCTTAGGGGGTTCGATGGGAATCAGTTTGACCAGGGTGGGTTCCTGTTTGGCCATATTGATAAAGCGGGTATAAATCATATAGACTTCATCAACCTCCTCACTGAGGTATCTGTCGGTAAAGTCTCTGGTCATCTGGTTGATAAAAAATATGTCAATCTGTCCATAGATCTGTATATGGCTTGCTGTAATATTGGCACCCCTTTTTCTGAAATAGTCTCTTCCCCTTTTCCCCACTAGGGTCAAACCATAATCCCTGTCGTTTTGCTGCTGGTCCTTAACCCATTTCTCGGCCATGTTAATGGTATTGCTGTTAAAACTCCCGCACAGACCTCGGTCAGAGGTGAAATGGAGAAGTTCAACCTTCCGTATTTCATCCTTCTTCACGAGTAATGGGTGGATGTCCGGGTCCATCCCGGTTGCAAGATTACCAAGGACTTCAGCAAATTTGTTTGCATAGGGTTCGAAACTTTCCATCCTTCCCTGGGTGCTCCGCAGCCTGGCTGCGGCCACCATATTCATGGCCTTGGTTATTTGTCTTGTTTTTTTGACGGCTTCGATCTTTCGAAGTATGTCTCTGAGGGTAGCCATTTATCTCTTCTCGCTCTCCATAATTTGATCAGGCAGCTGGCTGGAAAATTGATTTAAATTCATCGAGAGCCTTTTTCAGTTTCTCTTCCAGATCTTCACTGATCTCATTTTTCTCTTTGATCTCCCCCAAAAGGTCCGCATGTTTGCTTTCCATGAATTCAAGCGCCTGTTTTTCATAGTCAGCGATTGCCTCAACCGGCCATTCATCGAGATAGCCATTGGCACCGGCAAACAAAATCATGACCTCGTTTTGGGCGGACATGGGCTGGTATTGGGGTTGTTTCAGAACTTCCACCAGCCGGTAACCCCGTTCGAGCTGCCTTTGGGTGGCCTTATCCAGATCGCTCCCGAATTGGGCAAAGCCCTCCAATTCACGAAACTGGGCCATGTCCAGCTTGAGGGTCCCGGCTACCTTCTTCATGGCCTTGGTCTGGGCAGCTCCACCCACCCTGGAGACGGACAGACCCACATTAATAGCAGGGCGAACACCGGAGAAGAACAGGGCCGGTTCCAGATAAACCTGGCCGTCTGTGATGGAGATTACGTTAGTGGGAATGTATGCGGAGACATCACCCGCCTGGGTCTCAATGATGGGAAGTGCCGTGAGAGAACCGGCACCTAATTCATCGTTCAATTTGGATGCCCGTTCCAGAAGACGGGAATGATTATAAAAAATGTCACCAGGAAAGGCCTCACGGCCCGGTGGTCTCCTCAAAAGGAGTGAGACCTGTCTGTAGGCAACCGCCTGCTTTGAAAGATCATCATAGATGATCAAGGCATGTTTCCCATTATCTCTATAATATTCACCGATTGAACAACCAGCATAGGGGGCGATGAATTGCTGGGTGGCGGGGGCACTGGCACAAGCTGAAACGACGGTGGTATATTCCATGGCGCCGTGACGGTCAAGGACATCCACCACCTGTGCAACCGTTGACATTTTCTGGCCCACGGCCACGTAAATACAATAGATGTCAGTGTCCTTCTGATTAATAATGGCATCGACGCAGAGTGCTGTTTTCCCGATCTGCCTGTCTCCAATTATCAATTCCCGCTGGCCACGTCCGATGGGGGTCATGGCGTCAATGGCCTTACAGCCCGTGCACATGGGTTCACTTACAGGCTGCCGGGCAATAACGCCCGGTGCGACCATCTCGAGTCTGCGGGTCTCGGTGGCATTGATGGGGCCCTTCCCATCGAGGGGAGTCCCCACGGCGTCGATAACCCGCCCCAGGACAGCCTCACCCACCGGGATTTCTGCGATTCGGCCGGTTCGTTTGACCGTGTCTCCTTCCTTAATGGCGGTGTCATCACCCATAATGGCCACACCCACGTTGTCATCCTCAAGGTTGAGGCAGAGACCATAGATTTCGCCTGGAAATTCCAGCATTTCCATGGCCATGGCGTTTTCGACACCATAGACCCGGGCAACTCCGTCACCAACGGATAAGACCGTCCCGGTTTCACTGACTTCCACCTTCTTTTCGTAATCTTTAATCTGATCCCGGATTATCTGACTTATCTCTTCTGCTCTTATTTCCATCAGCTATATTCACCCCTTCTTAATGATTCTTTGAGCCCTTTGAGCTGGGCCTTTACACTTCCATCCAATACCAAATCCCCTATCCTAACGATAAGTCCCCCGATAAGGGACTCATCCTCTCCTACCTCCATTTTCACTTTTTTTGAGGTAAGCTTTGTCAATGCCTTTTCCAACTCGCCCATATGCTCGTCCTTCAGGGTCATGGCCGTAATGATTTCAGCACGGGTAACATTTGAAATCTCATCGGTAAGCCTCGAATAATAATCGGCAATCTCCTCCACTGCCCCGATCCGGTTCTTATCCAAAAGAAGCCGGAGAAAATTCTTTAAGGTGTTTGAAAAAGAACTTTTTTCTAAGATGCGATCGAGGATTTTTTTTCTCTCTTCGACAGAAAACACCCGGCTTGAAATCACCTGAAAAAATTCACGGTTTGCGGAACAGAACTGGCCAAACTCTTGGAGGTTACGCCCGTATTCATCGTATTGCCCATCTTCCCGCCCCAGACTGAGCAAGGCCTTTGCGTATCTTCTGGAAATCTTGGAATCAATCAATGTAGCTTCTCCACCCTTTCTATAAATTCTTTCACCAAGTGTTCCTGGTCGCTGTCTGTTATATTTTTGGCGACAATATCCTGGGCTCTATCAGCGGCAATATCAACCAGATCTTGCCGGAGCTTGTCTCTTGCCGCCTGTATCTCTCGCTCGATGGTCGCGTCGGCTTGGGTCAATATCTGTGAGGCCCTTTCTCTGGCCTCTTCTATGATTTTTCCCTTTTCAGCAACTCCATCTGCCTTAAATTGCTCGATAATTTCTTTCTTTTTGGTCTCGAATTCCTTTAGCTTCTTTTCAAGCTCTTGATACCGGGTTTCACCCGCCTCTTTATCCATTTTCAGTTCATCGAGCTTTTTTCTGATCTCTTCCCTGCGGTTTGAAAAGAAATCCTTGATGGGGGTTTTCTTGATCACGAAGAAAAGGATAACCACCAGAAGCCCAAAATTGATTATACGGTAAAGAAGGTCCCACAAATGTTCACTCCCACCTCCTGCACCCTCTTCCCCTCCAGAGGCAAATGAGATGCCCGACAGGAGACAAATATGGATCAGACTACACCCAACCACTGTTGCGAATTTCCGTCTTGTACCCTCAAGGGCAATCATTGAACGCTTCTCCCGAGTATTTTTTTTGCCAGTTCATTTGAGAAACCGCTCATCTCACCTTCCAAGGCCTTCCGTGCCTCGGAGATCTTTTTTTCCATCTCTTTTCGGGCTCCGCCAATCTTCTCTTCGACCTTGGTACTGGCCTCCTGCAATATACCTCTCTCTTGCTCCATGCCCTGACCTTTGAAATTCTCTTTCTCCGCATAGCCTTCCTTCCGGGCCAGCACCATGCTCTCTTCTATTCCCTTTTCATTCTCTTCAGCGCGATGTTGAAGCTCATCTATCATTCCTTGGAGGGAATCGGTCTCCTCGTTGCGCTGCGCCAGGATCTTACGGATGGGTCGAAAAAGGATGATGTTGAGAAAAAAAACGAGCAAAAGGAACGTGATGACTTGAAGGATTATAGTGAAATTTATATCCAGCATAGCGAATGCACCTTGATTTTGTTCTCGTGAAGCAATACGGCTATTTACGACCAGACAACCTATCTTGGGGCAGTCTAAAGGTAACGTCTTTTACAAAAAAAAATTTTTCTTGTCAAAAGATTTTTTTATACGCGGGGGTCGGTTTTTGTCCCTGACGATCGCGGGAAAAAAGCCAGCTTGTCCCCATGGGCATTGCTCAGGTTCTTCATCAGGCAATTTCCCTCAAAGACAGCCCCTTCATCCATGATCACGGTGGGGGTCTTAATGTTCCCAAAGACCTTGCCGGGTACGTGGATTTCCATCCTTTCTTTCACGGAAAGGTTTCCACGTACTTCTCCACTAATGATAATCCGTGATGCCTGAATATCCGCCTCGATTACGGCCATCTCAGCCACAATCAGGGTTCCTTCTGTAGAGATCTCACCGCTAAAACGGCCATCAATGCGCACTGTCCCAGTGAAAGACATCCTCCCTTCAAATTCGGTGTCCTTACCAAGATAGGCGGTTATCTGGTCCCTCTCTTTTTTCACCGTGAATTTTCTCCAATTCCGGTAGGGCGTCTAACACATCACCCATTGCTTTGCAAGAAAAATCACAAAACAATCACTCTAAACAAAAAAAATATATTTTACCTAATTCCTGCCATTACTTCCTTGTGATTTTCCAAGCCATCCTGATGTTCAGTTCAAAAAAACCTAAATCATGAAAACGAATATCTCCGTCACTTTCTGCTTGCATCTATAACCCCATTTTCATAACTTAAAGCACAGGAACGTGGGTCTATCCCAAATCGATTTCAACACCCTTTGAGTCATTGAGTCATGGGCCTTATCTTTGACGAAAAATCAGCCGGGGCTTACGAAACGTGGCACCATTCTTCCCAGGGCCGGGCAATAGATAGGTCTATTGAGGAACTTATCGCGGCCTTGCTTGATCCAAAACCAGGGGAGAGGGTCCTGGATATCGGGAGCGGAACAGGCAATCACCTCCTGGTTTTGAGCAGGATGGGAATGGTTGTCAGCGGCATAGATGCTTCGTCTCATATGATTGATAAGTCCAAAAACCGGCTCGGCAACCGGTGCACCCTCAAACAAGGGTTTGCAGAAGACCTCCCTTTTGATGATAATGAATTCGATTTGGCTGTGCTCATTAATACCCTCGAGTTCCTTGATAATCCCCTTGAGGCCTTAAGGGAGGCGGGGAGAGTGGCCAAAAAAAAGGTTTTGGTGGGGGTGATAAACGGTCTTTCCTGGAACGGCCTTTTGAAAAGAGCGCAGGGATATTTCGGGGATCCACTTTTTGGTCATGCCAGACTTTATAACATCTGGCAGCTGAAATCGCTCTTTCAGGCAGCTTACGGCCCTGTACCGATTTCCTGGGGCTGCATCAAGGCACACCCTTCTTTCATCGAAAAGATACGGCCATTCGGCAAGGAACTCTGGACGTGGAAAAACTCCCCATTCAGATCTTTCCTGGGGGTCTCTGCAACCATGGTATACAGGGTCAAGACGGATAACCTCCCATTGAAAATCAGGCTGCAAAAGGCAGGCCAGTCCCTTGTCGGGGCAAAAACCCTCCGGGATCTTAACCGCAACAAAGGAGTGGAAGGGAATGAAAGAGGCCTATCTATACGAAAAACTGGAAAATGAAAGGGTTCATTGCCTCCTGTGTAACCACGCATGCCTGATTAAGGAGGGGGGCAAGGGGATCTGCGGCGTGAGGGAAAATCGTTCGGGAACATTAACAAGTCTCGTCTATGGAAAGGTGATTGCCAGGCATTGCGATCCCATAGAAAAAAAACCTCTCTTTCATTTCTTACCGGGCACCCTTTCCTGTTCTATAGCCACGGTTGGTTGTAACCTAAGCTGCGCCTTTTGCCAAAACGCGGATATCTCCCAGATGCCGTCGGATCATGGCAGCATCATGGGTGAGGATATGACCCCTGATCAAATAGTGACAGAGGCCTTAGATACACGTTCAGCGACGATCTCCTACACCTACACAGAGCCGACAATATATTTTGAGCTTGCCTTAGATACGGCACGGCTTGCAGCGACAAAAGGTCTGAAAAATGTTTTTGTGACAAATGGATATATGACTGAACAGTGTCTTGAGAGCATATTTCCCGATCTTCATGCGGCAAACGTGGACCTAAAGTCCTTCAGCGATAAGTTTTATAAGGAGCAATGTGGGGCAAAACTGGAACCGGTTCTAAGGACACTGGAGACCCTGAACAAGATGGGGGTGTGGCTGGAGGTAACCACCCTCTTGATCCCAGGGCTCAATGACTCCCCTGAGGAACTGACAGAGCTTGCCCGGTTTCTTGCTGCCTTGGATCCCAACATCCCCTGGCATATAAGCCGCTACCATCCAACCTATCGGCTCACAAATATTCCTTCCACCCCTCCCGAAAGTGTTCGCAGGGCAAGGGATCTCGGGTATGGTGCAGGATTGAAATACGTCTACACCGGAAATCTTCCAGGAGATGAGGGCGAAAAAACCCTGTGCCATAACTGCGGCGAGTTGCTCATCAACAGGTTCGGTTTTCATGTAACCCAGAACAAAATCGAAGAAGACCGTTGTCCTAACTGTGATACAGAGATCCCCGGTGTCTGGAACTATTGATCTTTAAACGCCTCTCTGCTAGTCTTGGGTGTAAGGAGGGCTCTCCGGGTTCTTCTTAAGGGAGTCCCCCCGCTGAACCTTATTGAGGCCTTCTTCCATTCAGCGGGGGCTCAAAAACACCAACGGTGAGGACGGATGCTGAAAACCCACGCGATCCGGTTTCCTGCCCTTTGGCAGGGCCCTGTGAACGGTTACAAAAAATTCATGGAAGAGGAGTACCAGGAGAATTGCCTATGAAGAGTGAAGAAGAACTTGTCCTCAAGGTCACAAAAGAGGTTGTGGTAAAATTCATTGAAATGGGAAGATTGAGTGTAAATTCCTTTGAGGAAGTGTGGAAGCAGGTGCACAGGGCCGTGCGCGATTCTTTAAGGGCATCAAAAGGTGACGATTAATACCTGACATTCATCAGGAAGAGTCCTTGCGGCGGGGCCTTGGTTCCGGCAGATCGCCGGTCCTTTGATTTAAAGATCTCCTTAAATCCATCAAAATTCTCCCTCCCCAAACCCGCCTCCACCACAGTGCCCACGATATTTCTGACCATATGTCTCAAGAAGCCGTCCGCTTCTATTGTAAGCTGTAGCAGCCCATCTTCAGAACCAGAAATTTCAGCCCTCATCACTGATCTGACCGAATCAATAGCCCCGCTCCCCGAAGATTTAAAGGAAGAAAAATCGTGTCTCCCCACAAGAAGAGACAGACATCTTGCGATCTTTTCTCTATCCAGGGGCATGGGGATATGCCACAGGTAATTACGACGGAAAGGGTCAGGTTCTTTTCGGTTTAGTATCCTATATTCATAGATCTTGCTCTTGGCACTGTATCTGGAATGGAATTGGAGGGAGACCAATTCCGCATTTCTCACAAAAATATCGTCAGGGAGAAGTGAGTTAAGGCCTTTCTTGAGGGTTTCGGGACCGAGTTTTGACCTTGTTACAAAATTGCAGACCTGGTTTAATGCATGGACCCCCGCATCCGTTCTTCCGGAGGCGATTACCTTGACGGGCTCTCCTAGGATGGTGCTGATCTTGTCTTCGATAATCTCCTGTATGGTGACACTATTTCTTTGCCGCTGCCATCCATGATAACCGCCCCCATCGTAGGCCAGGATCAGCTTGATATTTTTCTCGGTCACGTTATGTCTCCATGAACAAGAAAAGGGGAGCCTGCAATGAACTCCCCCGTAATCATTTCCCGGATATGGTGAAAAAGGTGTTTAACGTTTGGAATATTGAAATCTGGCACGCGCCCCTGGCTGACCGTACTTCTTACGTTCTTTCATTCTTGAATCCCTGGTTAAAAATCCTTGCTTCCTGATAACATCCCTTAACCCGGGCTCCGCAATTACCAGTGCCTTACTAATGCCGTGCCTGACAGCCCCTGCCTGTCCCGAAACACCGCCACCCCTGACATTCACATTTATATCAAATTTGTTGGCAGTATCGGCAAACTTCATAGGCTCAATGAGGAGTGCCCTGTCGGATTCACGGGGAAAATATTTGTCCAAGGCCCTCTTGTTGATGGTTATCTGCCCATTACCGGGTTTCATCCAGATCCGAGCCACCGCTGTTTTTCTTTTTCCGGTGGCGTAAAATAGCGCTTCTGTCATCTAAATCTCCAGTCTTTCCGGTTCTTGTGCCTGATGCGGATGGTCCGGACCGGCATAGATCTTTAATTTTTTTAACTGGCGTCGGCCCAGGCTGTTTTTGGGAAGCATCCCTTTGACGGCAAAACGCAGGATGTCTTCCGGCCTCTTTTCGCGCAGTTTTTTGGCCGATATCTGTTTTAGGCCGCCCGTATAACCGGTGTGTCGATAATAGATTTTATTGTCCCATTTCCTGCCCGTAAGCCTCACCTTGTCTGCATTCACAACGACGATAAAATCCCCTGTATCCGCATGGGGAGCAAAAATGGGCTTGTGCTTGCCCCTAAGACGCGTGGCCACGTTAGTAGCCAGTCTGCCCAGGACCTTATCTTGGGCGTCTACCAGATACCACCGTTTTGTGATATCCTGCTCCTTCGCGACATATGTCTTCATTACTAAAGCCCTTTCCAAGAAAAAAAGTAATTAGACACTTTAGGACAGTGTTTTATCTATGTCAAGAAATTTTTAACGGAGTCAGGGAAAATCTGTTGACATGGAAGGGCAATCTTGATAGACAACATGCTTCATTAAATGGCGCCCGTAGCTCAGTTGGATAGAGCGCCGGGC
>JABMQV010000797.1 GCA_013203065.1 Desulfobacteraceae bacterium
AATAATAAGAGTTTAACACTCTCTGTTAATCCGGACAACCCGGAACAGCGCCATATCAATCGTGTCAGCCAGGTGTTAGAGCAGGGAGGACTTATTGCCTACCCCACGGATACTTTTTATGGGATAGGTTGTGATCTCTTCAATAAGAGAGGGATTCAGCTTATATACAGACTGAAGAAGCGTCCTCTCAATAAACCCTTTTCCTTTGTATGCGACAGCCTCAAGGAGATCAGCCGGTATGCCCTTGTCTCCAACTATGCCTATAAGACAATGAAGAGGCACCTGCCCGGGCCGTATACCTTTGTCCTTGAAGGAACCAGATTGGTGCCAAAAATCATGCTGACAAAGAGAAAGACGGTGGGCATCAGGGTTCCGGATAACAAGATCTGCCTTGGTATTGTCCGCACCTTCGGCAGGCCCATCATCAGCACAAGCGCCGGATATGATGACCCGCAGTTCATAAAGGAAACCTTTGGCTCATATCTCGATATTGTCGTTGATGGCGGGGTGCTAAACCAGAACCCTTCCAGCGTGGTCTCACTGATTGATGACACACCGGAGGTCCTGCGAGAGGGGAAAGGGGATGTCAGCAGCTTTCTCTGATGCTCTGAACCGCAAGACCTTCGGGGTTTGGGCCCGTCAAGGCCTATGCGCCGGCGGGCCGCTCCAGCGATACTCTATTTGTGTCTTCATACCCTGAAGGAATTCGTTGACAGACCTGGCTGCCGTCTCCAGTAGCAGATCCAACAGTTGCAGTTTGCTCTTTCTGGAATAGACCAGGGTCACATCTCCCTTGATACCAGCCATTTTCTTGGCAAGCGCCACTGCGTCTTGAAAATTACCCAAGACATCAACAAGCCCCAGATCCTTGGCCCTGGCCCCTGAAAAGACCCGGCCGTCGGCGATCTTACGGACCTTTTCAACGGGCATTTTTCTGCCTTTGGCCACGTCATTCACAAACTGCTCCTGGATATCCTTTATCAGAGCGTTCAGCATCTCCCTGTCCCGTTTGGTCATTTTCCTGTCAGGGGAGCCGATGTCTTTAAACTCCCCGCTCTTCAAGATCTCAAATCGGACTCCGATCTTATCAAGGAGACCTTCGAGCTGGATAAACTGCATGATGACCCCGATACTGCCGGTGATGGTCCCGGGTGCTGCCACAATCCTGTCTGCCGCAGCGGCCACATAGTATCCGCCCGATGCGGCCACGTTGCCCATGGACGCAACGACCTTTTTCGCCGGAAGGGTCTTCCTCACCTCACGGTAGATCTCCTGTGTTGGCCCCACGGCGCCACCGGGCGAATTTATCCTCAGGATGATCGCCTTTATCCCTTCATCCTTCTTGAACTTGACGAGTTGAGACGTGACTGTTTGAGAACTTGAGATGGTGCCGTCGATGGGGATTACCCCGATTTTCTCCGTGAAGGAAAAACCCGATGATGGCCCCAATAGCTTGAGGAAAAGGATCATGGTGCCGCCCAGTATAAAGGCAATGACCCCAAGGATCACAAAGACTGTCAAAATCGAATGTCTTTTTTTCGCCATTTCTTGGCTTGGGAAGTTGTGGCGTACGGAGTCCCCGGGGCCTCAACAGACGGCCCAAGGCAAAAATCGAATAAGGGTATGGTAAGAAAGAAAAAAATCCGCCCCCGGTTTCTAGCTCTTGGGAGCGTCAGTGTCTTCATCAATTACATCCGAGTGTTCTCCTTCGGGTGCGTAAATATTGGCTTCTCCTTTGGATGTCCGGACCTCCTCGGGTCTCTCGGCCTCATCCGAAGCCATAAATTCCTCCTGTTCCGCATCTCCTGCGGGTTGTTCATCGGCATCAGGTCCCGGAACCTCTTCTGCCCCTGCTTCACCTTCTGAATCCGGGTCCTCTGAGAGGGCATGCTGCTGCAGGTTCATCATCTCTTCTTTCAGGAGTTCACCCAGGTTTGACGTGGCCTCTTGGTGGTTATTCAAATAGCTCTTTAGGATGTCTTTTTCACTGCTTTCATCCAACCTCCGGATGGAAAGGCCGATCTTTTTGTCTTTACTCGAGATGTTGATCACCTTTGCCTGAATGACATCATCCACCTGAAATCGCGACATGGGATTACCCCGTTTGTCGGTGGATATTTCGGATAGATGAATCAGGCCCTCTATTCCCTCTTCCAGTTCGAGGAACAGGCCAAAATCTGTCACGTTGGTCACAGTCCCTGTCACCCGGGTTCCCGGTTTGTATCTATTGGGGATCTCGTTCCACGGATCAGACGCCAGCTGCTTGATACCCAGTGAAAAACGTTCACTATCCTTGTCAATGTTGAGGACCACTGCCTGGACTTCCTGGCCCTTCTTGTAAACCTCTGAGGGATGCTTTATCCTCT
>JABMQV010000798.1 GCA_013203065.1 Desulfobacteraceae bacterium
ATCGGATGTGCCTCGTGTGACCAGGAGATATCCATGATTCTGTAGTATTCACCTCCTTTCCATCCCCGAAAAAGCGAGTTCTTATCGACTGCTCCCCAAACTTCCATGCATGTTCGGTAAGCGGTGGTACCTTGCAAGCGGGGTTCTGAAAAGGCTTCAAACCGCCGGAGGGGAACTTCAAGGAGATCCTTGTGATGAGTGATAGTCAAGGAGGTCACAAAATGGTATTCATTGTTGTCGAGTATAACTGGAAAATTTGTGAGAATTCAAAAGATTCCAAGATCAAGGAATTGCCTGAATTGAAAACAAAGCTGACCTGATCTTCCTGAAAAAGACTGGGGGCTTAGAAGGGTGCCTTGTCTTTTGGGGAGACACGGATTAAAATTAAGACGCTTAAATCCGAAAATACTAGGAGGGAATAATATGAAAGGATTGGTCAAAACCCAAAGTGGGGAGGGATTTCTCGATATCGTGGAAGTGGATAAACCGAAGGTTCAAGATGACGAGGTGCTTATACGGATCAAGGCGGCCGGTATATGCGGAACCGACCTGCACATCGAGGAGGGCCGTTTTCACTGCAATCCGCCTGTCATCCTCGGGCATGAATTTTCCGGAGAAATTGTTGAAATAGGAAAAGACGTGACCAATTTCAGGCCCGGGGACCGGGTAGTTGCAGAAGCCCACAAAGGCGGCTGCGGCATCTGCCGTTATTGCAAGAGGGGTGAGGTGGAGGTATGCAGGCAAAAAAAGGCCATTGGTTACAGAATCCACGGTTGCTTTGCGCCGTATCTCACCCTGCCTGCCTTTTCCCTCCACATTATTCCCCAGAACTTATCCTATGAGCACGCCGCGCTCACCGAGCCTACGGCCATCGTCATGAAGGCACTTGGCGAAAGATGCAGGGTTGCGCCAGAGGATTTTGTCGTTGTTCTGGGCTGTGGCCCCATTGGCTTGCTCGCAGCCGCGGTGGCTAAAGCCGAAGGAGCAAGCACCGTGATAATTACCGGCACAGATGCCGATGAAGACGTAAGGCTGAAGGCGGCGCTTGCCATGAATATAGATTATGCAATTAACGTTCAAAAAGAGGACATTGTAGAAAAGGTAAACCAGCTCACCGAGGGTGTGGGGGCAGATCTGGTAATCGAGGCGAGCGGTGCCAATGCAGCCATCCAACAGATGTTTGATATTGTTCGCATAAATGGAAAGGTCTGTGCCCTGGGGCTTACGGGTGAAGAAACCGTCTCCTTCCCATGGGATGCCGCCCTCCTCAAGTCGGCCGATGTAAATTTCAGCGCCAGTTCAAACTGGACGAGCTGGAAAAGGGCCCTTTCAATTCTTTCCAAAGAAAAAATAAACGTCGATCCCCTGATTACCAGCACCTTGCCACTTACCCAATGGGAAGAGGCATTCGATCTTCTCAGGAAGTTGAAGGCCATCAAGGTCCTGTTGATCCCTTAGGGCGTATCCTCTGTCCAGTCCCGAAGATCTTTTCTCTGAGACGCGACAAGAGAGGAGTCAGGGTGGATGGGGGCACTGCTCCTGCTATGAGCATCTGGAAGAAAGAGCCGGTTGTCGTGCAGACCCGCGGGGCCCGGCTAGTGTCTATAGTGAAAAGCCGTATCCAGCATGGCCAGGATGTTTTCAGCCGGGGTATCGGGCTGAACATTATGAACAGCGGCGAGGACATAGCCCCCGCCGCTCCCCATAATACGGAGCATCTTCAGGGTTTCCTCTTGAACCTCCCCGGGGGTTCCTTTGGGGAGGATGCGCTGGGTATCGATACCGCCCCAAAATACAATTCTGTCGCCATATTTCTCTTTCAAATTGGCGGGGTCCATGCCAGCTGCGGTCGTCTGTACGGGGTTGATAATGTCAATTCCTGCCTCAATGAGATCCTCAAGAAAAGCCTCAACTCCCCCGCAGCAATGATATAACAATTTCGCCTCGGTTTTTTCTTTCAGAAAGGTAAAATATTCCTTGTAATAGGGTTTGATCATTTCTCTGAACATCTCAAGGGACATCATGGGACCTGACTGCATGGCAATATCATCGGCCACATAAATGACATCGAGGTATTTCCCTGCTTCTTCAAGAAAACGGCCATACATGACCTCTCGAATATCAAGGACCTTTCTGAGCAAGGCATGAGCGAACGCCTTATCCACCACCAGATCAAGAAAGAACTGCTCAAAACCCCGCAGATACCAGCACTGCTCAAACAAGCTGCATGCGATGCCTGGCCCCAAAAGGGCATAAGTTGAGTGATCATGCCAATACCTGGCCTCTTCGGCCACCCCTTTGACCCGCTCGGTGTCAGAAGGGTCGGGCCAGTCATAACCTTCCAGATCATTGAGAGTCGCATCTTTCAGGGGGGAATTGATAATATTGAAATAAAGGCCATCACTCTGATAATTCAATCCCCATTCGTCCGTATAGGTGGCGCCTGTGGTGGATCTGGCCCGATCCCTGATAGAAGGCCTGTAGGGAATGACGCGAACGTCACAATGGAGCATACGCTGCAGTTCCTCAGCCACGAGGACCGTCTGGAAACGCCGTGAGAAGACCCTGGTATCGCCTTTGAAGCCCAGATGTTCTTTCAAATTGTCATAGGCCTTCACGGTAATCGTTGTGCAATCAGACCCCCCCAGATCCACAGGAATGCGGTCTGTCTCTTGATGATTCAGGGCCAACCTGATACGTTCTCTGGATGTCAATCCATCCATTTTCATCATGTTTTCTATCCTTTATGTCATGTTTAAAGTAAAGAAGCGATGCCATGGCGAGCTTTCAAATGAACATCAACAAGGTTTTTGACGAACTTACGGGCATCCATCACCGAAGAAAGCGGGTCCGCGCCCCCCCTAAGATCCGCCCACATTTCCACGGTAAGGGGACCCCCATATCCGATTTCGGCCAGCGCCTGAAACGTTTCCTGAAATGGAACATCACCTTTCTCAAAAGGTACACCCCGGACGATCCCGTGTTTGGCATCCTTGACATGGAGCGAAATCAAATGGTTCTTTGCCAATCGTAACTCCTTGGGGGGAGAATACCCTGCCGCCAAGAGGTTCCCCATATCCGGATACAGGTGAAACCAAGGTGAGTTAAGCTCATTGACAACATGCAAAGCCTTTTCTACCGATTCAACGAAGGGCGTGTCCACATTCTCAAGACCCAGCATGACTCCTTTCGCACTTGCCCATTGAATGCCTTGATGCAATCCTTCCAGAAATCTGGCTTGAGTTTGTTCATTGCTCGGTTCATAAAAGGCGTCATATCCATTGACCTGAATGATTCTCAATCCAATTTCCGATGCAAATTCAATGGCTTTTACAAGAATATCCAGTCCTCGCTCACGAGTTTTCTGGGATGCGCTTCCCAGAGGATATTTGCGATGTGCACTGAGACACATGCTCATGATCGGGATGTTGGTATTGGCAATGGCCCGTCGCAATTGGGAACGTTGTCCGGCCGACCAGTCCAGACGGGCCAAACGGGATTCGCTCTCATCAATGGAGATTTCAACATAGTCATATCCCGCTCTCGCGGCCGTCTCTAAACGGCCCTCCCAGGACAGGCCAGAGGGCAACGCTTTCTCATAGATACCAACCGGCATCGAAGCATTCCGTTTCATGGGAAATCCTCCTTAACCTGGGCAAACTGCGAACTATCTATGGTGCCGAATTCCCAATTCCAGTTTATCCGGATTTGACAGTTATCAATTCAATCTTGTGCACATCCGCCAGAAGCGGACAAGAAGCACAAAGAATATTTTACCATGCCCGAAAAACGAATGATATCTCTCACAGAGTTCACCGAGTACACCGAGCAAGACAAAACCCTGTGATCTCTGTGGGCTCTGTGAGAGGAAAAAGAGAAGTGAAAAATCAAGGGATCTCCAAGTGGCCCATGTTAGAACCAACCCCGAAATCTACATTGATGCGTCTTCTTTTGCTTTTAGCTTTCAACTTTGAGCACTTCCGGTTTATCCGGGTTAGAGGTGAATGAATGGACACTTTCATACTGGGATCGCAGAGTCGCTAAATTATTGGCACGGGCAAAACCAGGTCTTAACTCCCACACAAGGAGCCATTCAAAGCCCCATGGTTTTGAGAAGCGACCATTTC
>JABMQV010000799.1 GCA_013203065.1 Desulfobacteraceae bacterium
GACCAAAATTGAACATTTTTCAAAGGTCTCTTGGTATTTTACTACACGACGCAACAACTTTCTATATTCAGAATCTCGCTCTTGGCAGGGCTCTTCCGCCCAAATCTCGTTAGTGAAACCAAGAGAGTTTGTCTCGTCCCAGAAATACCGGAACCACCTACTCATGTCAAGCGGGAAAGGCGCGCCTTTATCTCTTTTGATGGCTCTGCAAAAGCCCCATGTTACTCAGGTCAGATAGCGGTTCTGCCTGAACCAGTCCACGGCATCACGCAAGGCCTCTTTCACGGGGCGGGTAACATAGCCCAGTTCGCGTCTTGCTTTTTCCGACGAAAAGAACATCCGTTTTCTGGCCATCCGGATACCATCCACGGTGAGGAACAGCTCGCTTCTTCGGGTCAGCCGTCCCCAGGCTTCCGCCAGGTATGCAAGCGGCAGAATCAGATTGTGGGGAAGTGAAAACCTCGGCACCGGTTTTCCGGTTATGGCAGCAAGCTGGGTGAGGATCTCTTTCAGTGTCATGTCACTAGCCCCGAGAATATATCGCTCCCCGATCTTGCCACGTTCAAAGGCCAGGAGGTGCCCCGTAGCCACATCGTCCACGTGGACCACATTGAGTCCCGTATCAACATAGGCTGGCATGTTGCCTGCCGCGGCCTCAAGGATCATGCGCCCTGTTGGGGTAGGTCTTATGTCTCTCGGGCCTATTGGGGTGGACGGATTAACAATAACCGCGGGAAGACCTTCCTGTTTAATCATCCGGAGTACCTCGGCCTCTGCAAGGAATTTGGAACGCTTATAGTGGCCGATCATGTCATCAATGGTCGCCGGAGTCGTTTCGTCGGCCGGGTTCCCGTCTTTGGTAAGCCCCAAGGTAGCCACACTACTGGTATAGACGATCCTTTTCACCCCGCTCTCGGCCGCAGCGAGCATAATATTCCGGGTACCCGTCACGTTGGTACCGTACATCTCTTCCGGCTCAGGAACCCACAGGCGGTAATCCGCGGCAACATGAAATAGGCACTCGCAACCGTCAACCGCAGGGTCCAGCGAACGCCGGTCGTTTAAATCGCCGATGACAACCTCGGCACCCGTCCCCTCGATATAGCGGCGATCACTGTTGGTCCGAACAAGGGCCCGCACTTGGTACCCTTCCCCCAGGAGTTTTCGCAAGACACCCGAGCCGACGAATCCCGATGCCCCGGTGATCAAAGCCCTCATGTCACCTCCCTGATTCCGTAAACCAGGATGTTTCAAGAATTTACTTTCCTTATGAAAAAACTGTAGTATAAAGCAATTCTTCGGTCAAGATAAACACCATTGGAGACGAGAGTGGAAAGACGTGTCCTTTTTCTGAACCCTCCCTCCTATGAGGGTTTCGATGGGGGTGCCGGGAGCAGATATCAGGCAAAGCGGGAGGTCAGGTCATTTTGTATCCCACCTGGCTCGCCCAGGCCGTAGCGCTCTGCCAAAACAGTAAACTGCTCGATGCGCCAGTGGAGGATATGAACGTAGAGGATACGGTCGCGGCCGCCAATGGATTTGATGTTCTGATACTCTATACCAGTACGCCGGGGTTTCGCAATGATGCCGGGCTGGTAAAACGTCTAAGACAAACGTATCCAGTAGTTATGGAAGAAAAACATTTTGGACCTGTCTGGTTTATTCCCGGCAAAAACAAAGGGAAATATCCCTTTTGCCATTCGATCTATATTGAGCGTGCGGGTGTCTTGATTGATCCAGCTTCCGACAGGAAAAGACTCACCCAAATCCGAGAAGACCATGGGGTTGCGACGGTCTGGTTGAGCCACTGGCATGAAGACCACCTGACGCACTTGGATTTATTTGATGATAGGCCTTTTTCTCTCTCGGAGGCGGATGCGCCCCCCCTTTCCGATATTGAACGGTTCCTGGACGCCTATGGTATGAGCGAAGAGCACGAACGCCAACACTGGAGAGTTATATTAAAAAAAGATTTCCATTTCCGGCCTCGAGAGCCATCTTCATTTTTTCGAGATGGGGAACTCATCCAGTTGGATGGTATAACGGTTGAAGTGATCAAGACCCCCGGTCATACGCCCGGCCATCTATCCTTCTGGTTTCAAGAGCCTGGTATAATTTTCATGGGCGATTACGATCTAACCAGGTTTGGACCGTGGTACGGTGATATTGATTCAAGCATCGAAGAGACCGTTCGGTCAGTGAAACGCCTGCGGGATATCCCTGCTAAGGTGTGGCTCACGGCGCACGAGACCGGGATATTTGAGGAACAACCCGGGGATCTGTGGGACCAATACCTCGGCGTTATATATGAAAGGGAAAGAAAACTACTGAAACTCCTTGAAAAACCACGGACCCTCGGGGATATCGTTGGCGCCTGGATTATCTATGGGAGGCCAAGGGAACCCAAGGCCCTCTTTGAGTTCGGTGAACGGGCGCACATGAAGAAGCACCTGGACAGGCTCATAAACAAAGGTATTGTTACAAAGGATGGGGATAGATACCGGAAATTGTAGTGAGGATAGGATAAAATATTTTGAAGGGACAATGCATTATCAGAAAGGGGATTCGTTTATGAAAACAACAATGGTCATTCCCTCTTATTGGGCGAGGGAGAAGGCCGAGGGTGAAAAGGCTGGAGACGCGATCTATGATCACCCCACCCCTCTTGACGAAGAAGGGACCCTCGGAAGGGCGCTCGAAAGCTTTGACATCCTCAAGGAAAAGGACTTTGAGCTTGTGATTATTGCCGCGGCCAATGCTGAAGATATCGAGGAAAGGGTTGAGGAAAAGGTCTCTCACATCATCTCATCGGGTCCTTCCCATGTGAGAACCCTCCTCTTCAGCCACTCTCATCTGAGACGGATCCATAAGGTGATGACGGAGTCGGGTGGGGAAAAATTTGCCAATCTCTTGAAACTTCGTGGATATTCAAACATCCGAAATCTCTGCCTGTTCCTGCCCCACCTCCTCTCGTCAGACGCTGCCGTTCTCATTGACGACGATGAGGTCTTTGAAGATCCGGCCTTTATGGGCAAGGCGCGTGAATTCATAGGCAAAAACTTGGACACCGGGTTTGTCGGTGCCGTGGCGGGGTACTATCTTCAGCCCGACGGCGACTGGCATGTAAGACGTGACAAGGAACCGTGGATGGAGCATTGGGACAAACTGGAGAGGATGAATGAGGCCTTTGAGAAGATAATCGGTAGCGGCCCAAGGCTCAAGGGAACTCCTTTCGTTTTTGGGGGGAATATGGTCGTCCATCGGGAGGTCTTCACCCGTATCCCCTTCGACCCGATTGTGACAAGGGGGGAAGACATCGATTTCCTGATAAATATAAAGATGTTCGGATACAAATTCTTCCTGGATAACACCCTCGCTATCAAGCACCTGCCACCATCCAAGCCTCACCCTGTCTGGAAGCAGCTTCGCGAAGACATTTACAGATTTGTCCGTGAGAGGGCAAAGCTAAGGGATCAGGAACCTCGGAAGGATATGGTCCCCGTCTCAGTGGAAGAACTTGAACCCTACCCCGGGGCGTTCCTGGGTGACGATCTGGAAGATAAGATAGAGAGAGCGTGCGGGATTCTTGCGGATTACTACCGTGCCCAAGGGAGTGGCGTTGACGCCGATGAGACCCTCAAAAATATCGAAATTGCAAAGGGCCCGGCAGTTCCTGAAAAGAATGTCTTCCTCGAGTTTCTCAACATGAAGGGCTTGTGGGAGGAAATGATGGGTTTTACCGCTCGGGAAGATATAAGGGCGGGATTGAGATCCCTCTTTGCCTGACCCTAAACCTTTTTGTTGCCTAATACTACCCGCAACCCGGAATTTGTGGGCCGATCACAAGACATCACACTGAAGTGAAAGGAGAAAAGGATTTGAACTTACTCTTCATACCCAAAGTCTTCCCCAGGGCCAGTGTCATTGGAGGTCCCATTCTCATTCATCACAGGATCAAGAACCTTTCCAAAATGGGGCATCAAATTACGGTCCTGGCACCTGCCGCCTCAGATGAGGACATCGAGGATAAGAGCCTTGAGCCTTACTGCGAAGAGATCATCCTTATTGATTGTCCCAAGGGGAGAACCTCCCAAGAAATCAGGGAACTCTCAGCCAAACTGGGGCGCCCCTCCTTCTTTCTTTCGGGTGATGGTGGATATGACCCGAACCTGGATGAGACCTTCAGGTCTCTCCTTCAAAGATACTCCTATGACGCCATAATCGCCGAATACTCGATGATGGGTCAATATCTTGAGGGGGCAAAGGAAATCATTCCCCGGCGTACCATGACGATTATTTCGGTTCATGAGTGTTACACACAGGCCTTCCGACAGCGGGCGAGCAAAGGGGAACCCATAGCGGAAGAGACAATTGAAGCGCTATTCCAATATGAGTTCCAGATGTACCGTTCGGTCGACCATATCCTATCCCTTACGCGGGAGGATATGGAGATCCTCCTTCGCCTTGAACCACGGCTCAGAGGAAAGACGGCCGTCGTCCCCCATGGTGTGGATACTGAATTCTACACCCCCCCTCCTGAAAAGTCCTGGGAAACAAAAAACATCCTCTTCCTTGGAAATTTCCGGCATCCCCCCAATGTCGACGCGGTCCAGAACTTTATGACCCACTGCTGGGGAATGATATCAACCCAGGTTCCGGACGCCATATTCCATGCCATTGGATTCTCGCCCCCACCTGAACTTCTTTCCCTCAGGAGCGATCACGTTATCGTTAGGGAGGGAGGAGCGCACGCCGATGTGAGGCAAACCTACTGGGATAGCGACCTCTTTGTGGCCCCTATCGAGCTGGGCGGAGGATTCCGGGGAAAGATGCTGGAAGCCTTGGCTTGCGGGCTTGCCATTGTCTCAACCAGCCTTGCGGCATTCGGCATTGAACCCGTAAACGGAAAAGAGATGTTTGTGACAGACAATTATGAACAGTTCACCCAATATACCATACGGCTCCTAACGGATGTCCGGCTCAGAAAGGCCATGAGTGACAAGGCTCGGGCCCTTGGCGAACGCTTCGACCACAAAAACGCAGCAAAAAAGCTCAATGAGACCATAGAGGCCTATCATAGGCAGGAATAGTGCGATTTCCTGGGCATCCAAGACCAATTTGTTCAGTTTTTTCTTGACCAAACAAGGATTCACAGGGTAGAAGTCTATTTTAGGAAAAAATAGTTGGTCCCACGTAGTGAGGATAATGCTGGTTACCATCACTCAGAGACTTCACTCAACCCGCCCCGCCCGTAGGGGCAGCTCTCGGTCATCACATGCGGTTTTCGCAACTTATATCGTCAATATTTCAGCAATTTTAATTGGTTACAGAAGCACCGGTACCTTTCTTAGGTTACATTGAAGAAGAATGTTCATCAATAATTTCGAGAAAAGGAGGTAAAAAGAAATGAAAAGGTTTTTCTTGCTTCTCTTGATCGGCCTGTTCTTGTCCGGGTGTGGTGCAGCGGCAAAGGAATCTGGATTTTGGGAGCACGATACTATGTATAAGAATTGGGCTCACCTCGGATACAGTTGGTACGGGTACAAGACCCCCACAGTAAAAACAGGAAAGGAATCCATCGAACAAAAGTGGTGGGGCATACCAGAACCTGGTCCCGCCATAGAAGAATAACACATCTGGAAAAGCGTGCATGAGAGTCTCCAAATGTGGAGATTTGGATAAACCACACTGACTGGCTTATTGAACTTTGATAATCTTTCCGTAAGGGCGTCACGGCCTGGTTTCCCACCTTTTGGGGTACGATGATACTGATATCATCCAGTAATCATGAAAGGTATAGGCCTTTGGTTTGTTGGGTGACTTACCCAAGGAGTAATCGTAAGGGCAATTTTTGACTAACCACCTAGGCGAAAGGAGGAAAGCACATGAACAAGGGAGATTTAGTCAAGGAAGTGGCCAAGGTCCTTTGTACCAAGAAGGAGGCTCGGGCAGCAGTGGATTGTGTTCTTGCAAGCATTACCAAGGCATTAAAAAAGAAGGACACGGTGACACTTATCGGTTTCGGGACCTTTAAAGTGGAAAAACGAAAGGCCCGAAAAGGCAGGAATCCGCAGACCGGTGAAGTGATAAAGATCAAGGCCAAGAGGGTCCCCAAGTTTGTGGCTGGGAAGGCCTTGAAGGACGCCGTGTAAGGCCTCAAACGAGATCTTTTTATGGCCCTCACCGGGAGTAGGTTATCCTGGTGGGGGCCGTCTTATCTTCAAATCACCCGCCCCCTGTAGCCCGCTACAACCCGCCTTGTTGAGGTCTTCAAGCATTACGATGGCGGTCGTTCATACGCCCTTAAGGGTTTTACCCCCTTAGATGTGGCCCGCGCCCCGGCGGCGGAGCCGGTTTACCTCCTCATGGATGAACCCTTTTGCACCCTGCACGTGTCGGCGCGACATGTCCTCCACAAGCGCTGCTAGCATTCAAGCACCTTCTCAATAAGTTCGGGGGAAATAAAGGGAGCGCTGGAAAGAAGTGGCCGAACTCCACGGCGAACCAAATCATTGAGGATTCACTCATTCAAAGGTTAACAATCAGGTTTTTCTGGGTTTTTTGTTTTTGGATCGAGGCCGAGCCCTTTTTTTGATCATTCGGGTGAGGTCATGCCTCCCTATATTGACAAAAGCCCCTCAATTTGGTTATGGTGAGCACTAGAATTGGGGAAAGGCCGCAAAGAGACACAAAATTGATTGACTTTTCCTGAAGGCCCGTGATAGAGACAACCCGATTTTCCCCAAATTGGGGGAGGTCGCCGGCCCTGCCGACACGAATGGACAAGGACCTCAAAAAAAGCATCAAGGACTTGGGTTTTTTTAGCACCGTTGGTATGGCCATGGCCTTCTCTATCGCGCTGGGGGCCCTGATCGGCTATTACCTGGACCGATGGCTTGGCACCAAGCCATGGTTATTCTTTGTATTCTTGGGTTTCGGCATTGCCGCTGCGTTCAGTAACCTTTACAAACTGTACAAAAAGGCCGACAAATTATAATGGAGTGGCGAAAACTATCCAAGGTGCTCAGGACCTTTAACTGGGTCATCCTTTTTGTCTTGGCTTCAATCAGTTTTTTTTTCATGAGTTCTGCCTTTACCCTGGGTATAATCCTTGGGGGCCTGATCATTATCGCCAACTTTAATGTTCTTCAACACACCGTGAGAAAAGGCTTTTCCTCTGACGGGTCATTGCAGGGAAGGAAGGCGCCCATCATTGCAAAGTATTATCTTCGGCTTGCCGCGATGGGGTTTATTATTTTTGTCTTGATCAGGCAACAGTGGGTTCATCCTGCAGGGTTGGCAGTCGGACTTTCAATAGTGGTCGCAAGCATCGTTTGCCTTGGAATTCACATGATTTGGAAAACATCATCCGGGGAGGCAGTTTAGGCCATGGGACACCATTATTTTTTCTTAAGCGAATTTGGCTCAGCCCTCGGGCTTGAGCATTTTTTCCACGTACACCTCCATGTAGTACACTCTTGGCTGGTGGCGCTCGCCATAGTCATTGGCGCCCTATTCCTGGCCAGGAGCATCAAGATCGTTCCAGGCAAGCGGCAGAATGTACTTGAGGTAATCGTGGGCGGGCTTGAAGATTTTATGGTTGAGATCACGGGTCCCGAGGGAAGATTTTTCTTCCCCTTCATAGCCACCGTGTTTCTCTACATCTTGATCTGTAACCTCATGGGGTTGATACCCGGCCTTTACTCTCCCACCGCCAACCTAAATACTACGTTGTCATTGGCCCTCTGCACCTTCCTTTACACACACATCATCGGGATCAAGTTTCACGGTCCCAAGTATATTAAGCACTTTCTGGGACCGGTATGGTGGCTGGCGCCTCTCATGTTTCCCATTGAGGTTATAGGGCATCTTGCCCGTATCATGTCACTGAGTATCCGGCTCTTTGGAAATATCTTTGGAAAAGAAACTGTCCTTGGTATCCTTTTTATGCTGGCAGGCATGTACCTGGCCCCGCTCCCCATCCTGTTTTTGGGTATCCTGGTAAGTGTGATTCAGGCCCTCGTTTTTATGCTTCTTTCCATCATCTATTTTGTGGGGGCGATGGAAGAGGCCCACTAGATAGCACGTGTCTTGAGGGCCTTGGTAGTTTTTGTAGAAAACAAAGGTCTTGGAAGAAGGCCGAGAATATTAAACAAGAAAGGAGGCACACATGACCAAGAAGAGGTTAATTGGGGTTCTCACAGTTGCACTGGTCTTGGGGACGGCTTCAGTGGCAATGGCCGGTGATGACTCGGCTGCGGCCGCGGGGTTGTGGATATTCTTTGGAATCGCCATCGCCTGCGGATTCGGAATCGGGGTTGCAGCCCTGGGGACCGGCCTGGGTATGGGAAATGCCATTAATGGCGCTCTCCTGGGGACGGCCAGAAACCCCGAGGCGGGTGGAAAGATCATGACAACCATGATTATCGGTCTGGCCCTGATCGAGTCGCTGTGTATCTATGCCCTGGTGATCTGTTTTATCCTGGTATTCAAGATTCCGGATCTTGGAGTTATCATCGAGAAAGCCTTTTAGGAATCACTAACTGAAGCTGAGGGCCCATTCATTGGGCCCTCTTCTCGGACCTACTATGTGCAAAAATTCACAATTGAACTTCGTATGGCTTCTCAGGTCTAATTTCCAGCCCATTTTTCAAGCACTAATAAAGCAAAACGACCCATGAAGAAGACATCAAAAATACCTGTTCCCACCATTGAGCGCCTTGCCCTTTATTCAAGACCATTGGAAAACCTTCTGGATAATGGCGTGCTGGTGATCTCATCTGTTAAGCTTGCCGATCTTTGCGGAGTGA